>CAYFVS010000170.1:0-13957 GCA_964346565.1 uncultured candidatus Brocadiaceae bacterium
TACGCCACGCGGGCGCCGGCGGCCGAGGAGCTGTGGATCCAGGACGCCCGCCTGCTGGGCACCAGCCCTGCGGACACCGTCAAGGCCGGGGCGCAGTTGCAGTTGAAGGTGGTGGGCGCTGCCGAGCGTGCCGCCGACAACGTGGTGATCCTCGGCGGGCGCGAGGTTGTGCCCGACAGCGTGAGTCTGACCGCCGGCAGCGGCTCGCTCTACGTGACGGTGCCGGCCGACGTGCCGGCGGGCGAGTGCGCACTGTCGTTCCGCAACGGCGGAGAGAGGAGCAACGTGCTGACCATCCGGGTCGCCCGTTGAGCAGGCGGCGGGCGACGGCTGTTTGGGCTCAGCCAAACGGCCATGGGGGAGCCGATACTGATGGGGGCGGCGCACATCCTTGCCGGCCCGGCGCGTCTGCACGCCGGGCTGCACAACCTGTTCTGGGGGGGGAGCCATGATGTGGCACTGGAGGGCAAATGCAGTCCTGGTGGGCGTGCTTGCGGCGTTGGTCCCGGGCCTGTCCGGATGCGGCTATCTGCGCTACCGCGTCGAGGACGCCCTGGAGATGGTTGACATCGGAATCACCGTCAGCAAGGAGCCGCAGGTGGGCCTGTATTGGAACAGCCTCTACGTGTTCCCTTTCGGCTACAGCAGCGTTGACGGCTGGTTTATCGGGTGGGGCGGAGGGCAGATCGGCGCAACACGCCACTTCAACCATTGCATGGGCTTCGGCTACGCGCGGGAGGAGATCGGCTGGGGCGAGTTCGACAGGTCAGACCCGGTGACTTACCATTCGCAAACGTCGGGCTTGCTCGGCCTGGTGCTGCCACCCTACGACCCCGACCCGGCCTACACGCCGGCCTGCGTCCACTTCGTGCCGCACCTCGGTTTCGTGGGGCTGGTCTGGAATGCTCGCTACACGGAGATGCTCGACTTCGTGCTGGGCTTCACGACGCTCGACATAGCCGGGGATGACGGCTACGCAGTTGGCCGGTGGGCGTTTCCCCAGCGTCGGGATTGACGCCGGGCTGCCGTTGTCAAACCACCGGGCCCAGCCATGGCAACCGGTTGAACGGAACGGCAGGCAGGGCTATAATGCGATCTTGGCGGTCGGACTCCGTTGGGGATGCTGCGGGGGCTGCGGCAGCGGGTCAGATCGGCGTACGAAGCTGTGGAGGTGCTGCAAATGCGGCGGGAGTCCGGGCGGGCATTGTTGCTGAAGTCCGTTGTGAGCGTGCTGCTGCTCACGGCGCTGGGGAGTTTGGGCTGCGCTTACATGGCCCGCCGGGGCAATGATGCGCTGGACATCGTGGACGTGGGCGTAACCGCCTCCAGTGAGCCGGGCTTCGCGCTCTACGCCGGCTTGCTGAACGTGTTGAGCCTCGGCTACTCGGATGTGGACGGCACGCTGGTCGGAATCGGGGGGCGACACGCGGGCACGGTTCGGATGCGCCAGAATGCGCGCGGTCTGCTGCTATGGGGCTATGAGCAGCTCGGCTACGAGGAGTTCGACCCGGCCGATCCGGAGTCCCCGCCGTCCTGGCGGGTCGGCGTAGTCGGTCTGGCGCTGGGGCCGGCGCCGCCGCCCGGACAGACGGTCAACTGCCCGAAACTGCTGCACCTTGGGTGGGTCGGGCTGACGCTGAATTGCCGCTTCGGCGAGCTGGCGGATTTCTTGCTGGGCTGGACGACGCTGGACATAATGGGCGACGATACGAGCTGAGCGTCGCTGTGCTGTATCACAGAACCTCATTTGCGACAAAGGGAGCGTGCCGTGTCGGCCATGAACCTTGGCGTCTGCGGCGAGTGTCGGAGGCGCGTTCCGGCGGAACACGTGATCCGGGATGGCCAGGTATACCTGCGCAAGGCATGTCCGGACTGCGGACCGAACGAAGCCCTGATCAGCTCCGACGCCTCCGCCTGGCAGCGCAAGCGGGACATCTGCCAGTACGAACAGCAGCCCACGCTTTGCACGCTGCACTGTGAGCTGTGCGACCACAGCCTCCACCAGCCCCGGATGGTCTTCCTGGACGTGACCAACCGGTGCAATATGAACTGCCCCATCTGCATCAACAACACACCGAGCATGGGTTTCGTGTTCAACCCGCCCTTGAGCTACTTCGAGAAAGTGCTGGGCGGGCTGGCACAGATGGACCCACGGCCGCTGGTGCAGCTTTTCGGGGGTGAGCCCACGGTGCGGGACGACTTGTTCCAGATCATCGAGATGGGGCGGAACCTGGGGCTGGACTTGCGCGTGGTCACC
This sequence comes from uncultured candidatus Brocadiaceae bacterium, assembly GCA_964346565.1. Classification (GTDB taxonomy): domain Bacteria; phylum Planctomycetota; class Brocadiia; order SM23-32; family SM23-32; genus JAWOCH01. The sequence continues at coordinate 2,258 of CAYFVS010000170.1, forward strand.
AACGGCCTGAAGCTGGCCGACGAGGATTACTGCCGACGCCTGTGCGACTCGAAGGTCCACGTGCTGCTGGCCTTCGACGGGCACAACCGAGAGATATACGAGCGACTGCGCAAGAACCCCGGCGCCTACGACAAGAAGGTGAGAGCGCTGGAGAATCTGCGGGCCTACAGCCGGCACAAGAACACCATCATGTGCTGCGTTGCCCGTCACATAAACGACAGGTACATGCCCGGCCTCATCCAATACTGCCACGACAACCGTGACCACATAAAGTGCATGCACCTGATCCCGCTGACGGAAACGTGGAAGGAAGGCGAGCTCGAGGCCGACCTGGCCACTACGACGGAGCAAGTGGAGGCGATCATTGACGCCGCCTTCCCGGGGGAGCGATGCGAGTTCGTCCCGGCGGGCATCACCAGGTACCTGCGCCGTGCGGCGCGGTTCGTCGGCTCGGCCGCGAAGCTGAAGTTCGGCGGCGTCCATCCCAACTGCGAATCGGCTACCTACCTGCTCTCCGATGGCGAGCGCTACCATCCGCTGGGCGCTTACCTGAAACGGCCGCTGCTTGAGGTGGCGGAGCAGTTCGTAAGCCGTGCCCGGAAGCTGGACGAAAGGCTGGCGGCGCTGGATCCGGACCGCTGGACCCATCGCTGGTGGGGCCGATGGCTGGTGCTGAGCGCCCTGTTGCCGCTGTTGGTGGGCTCACTGGACAGCCGCAAGATCCTGCGCGGCAACCGCCTGCTGGCCGTACTGTGCATCCTGGGCGGCCTCCTTGCGGGCAGATGGCTGAAGGACCAGCTCCGCCGGCACACCAACGTGAAAGACGCCATGCTGATGATCGTGCTGCCCTTCGAGGAGTATGACTCGATAGAGTCGGCACGGCTGTGTAACTGCTTCGCCGGCTTCGCCTACGAGGACCCGGACACCGAACAGGTCAGCGTGATGCCCGTCTGCATATGGGGGTTGTATAAGCGCGACGTCCAGCGGCGCATCGCTGAGAAGTACGCGTTGGAGGAGGTCTAGGGGGGCCCAACGGGGGGGGACGCTACCGGTGCCGCTTGAGGACGAAGTGCTGGACCTGTGCCAGAGCTGCCACGACGAAGCAGCCGAGGTGGCCCTGGACAACGTGCGCGGCCACGTGGCCGGCCTCGACAGGCGCGTCCCCCTGGCCGACGGGCGCAGCATTCCCTACACGAACCTGGACAACGCCGCCACCACCCCCCCGTTCACTACCGTGCTGAGCTGCCTGGAGCGCTTCGCCCAGTGCTACAGCAGCGTCCACCGGGGCAGCGGGTTCAAGTCGCTGTTAAGCACCCACCTCTACGAGCTGTGCCGACGAGTGGTTGCGGACTTCATCGGAGCGGACCTCGCATACCACACGCTGATCTTCGTGCAGAACGCCACCCACGCGCTCAACAAGCTGGCCCGGCGCGTCTGTCCGGCCGAGGGACACGTGGTGCTCTCCACGACGATGGAGCATCACTCCAACATGCTGCCCTGGCGCCGGTTGGGCTGCGAGGTGGAGTACGTCCGCGTGCGGCGCTCGGACGGCACGCTGGACGTGGCAGATCTGGAGCGGCGCGTCCGGCGCGCGGCGGGCAGGCTGTGCCTGGTCACTGTGACCGGCGCGTCGAACGTGACGGGGGTCAGGCCGCCCCTGGGCCGCATCGCCCGGCTGGCACACGAGCACGGCGCCCTGGTGGCGGCCGACGTCACCCAACTCGTTCCGCACCGCCCATTCCAGATGGGGGCGCCCGACGACCCCGAACGCCTCGACTTCGCCGCCTTCAGCGCGCACAAGATGTACGCCCCGTTCGGCTCCGGCGTACTGGTCGGCCCAAGGTGGGTCTTCCAGCGGGGCGAACCCGACATGGTGGGCGGGGGCACCATCCATGCGGTCACCATCGAGCAGGTTCATTGGGCCGACCCGCCGGAGCGCGAGGAGGCCGGCACGCCCAACGTGACCGGGGTCGTCGCGCTGGCCTCCGCCACGCAGACACTGCGCAGCATCGGGATGGAGAACGTGGCGGAGCACGAGCGCGCCCTTACGCGGCGGTTGTTGGGCCACCTGCGCGGAGTGGAAGGCCTGCAGCTCTACGGGCCGGACGACCCGCAGATGCAGACCGATCGGATTTCTGTGGTGCCCTTCCAACTGGAGGGGCTGACACACGGCCGGGTGGCAGCGGCGCTGGGTTTCGAGTGGGGCATCGGGGTGCGCAACGGTTGCTTCTGCGCGCAGCCCTACGTGCGAGAACTGCTGGGGATCCAGGCGGTGGAGATGGAGCAGGTGGTGGAAGACCTGATCCAGGGTCGCCACGCTGCCGCTCCCGGACTGGTGCGGGCCAGTTGCGGGCTCTACAACACCGAGGAGGAGGTGGACTACCTGGCCCACGCGCTCGAGCGCCTGGCCGCCGACGGACCCCGCGAGCGATATGTAGTGGACCCCCGCTACGGCGATTACGTCCCGGAGAGCTTTCCGCTGCGCCTGGAGGACTACGTGCGCCTGTAGGCGGTACCGCCCGCTCAGGCGGACACCGCCCGCCCGGCAGCGTAGTGGTCGGCTATCCTCCTGAGAACCTGGTTCTTGTGGCGGCCCCATGCACATGCCGGCACAGTGCCCAGGCGGTCCGCGGCCGGGTCGTAGTACACGAACGCGTTCGGACAGCGCTCCAGGCGCTCTGTCTCCAGCGTCGCGTCATACTCGAACGGCAGCACGATCAGTTGCAGTGAGTCGGCACAGGCCAGGTGCCTGCGAAGCAGACCCCGCCGCTCGCGTCCCAGCGGCAGACCTGCCACGAGCGCCGCGCCGTGCCAGACCTTGCGCACGCCCTTACCCCGCAGCATCCGGCCCAGCCGCAGGTGGCCGAGAACGGCGCGGCCCGCCCCCAGCCAGGCCCGCAGCGTCAGCCAACCTTCCCGGACACCCAGGGCGTCGAGAAGGCGCCCCCGCGCACTCGTCCGCAGATCCTGCTCGACGCGGGCGAAGCGCCTCTCTGCCTCTATGAGAGAGCGGATCACGTCCGGCACCGTCCCTCTGAGGAACCGCGACAGAGGCACGTAGCGGTCGCCGTCGCTCAGCAGCAGGTACAGGCTCTCGCAGTTCGGGTGCGCCCCCATGAACGGGGTTCTCTTCAGGCGGAGATACTCGGTGAGCCGCGGCACCGAACCGAACACACCAGCCGGGATGAACTCGATGCGCTCCCCACCGAAGCACTGCTCCACCATCAGTTCGATGTCCTCGACGGTCACAGGCTCCGGCTCAAAGGGGAACTCATTCGGATCCCAGCTCGGGACCAGGGGCATGAAGTAAACGCCCCGCAGGTTGCCGCCCAGCCCGTGGCACAACGCAAGCAGGTCGGGCAGTTCGTCGTCGTTGAACCCCTTGGCCACGCAGGTCATGAGGGCGACCTTCGCCTTGGGGAAGGTGCGCAGGTTCTCAATCGCTCGCGTCTTCAGTTCCAGGGCCTTCTCGCTGCCCCTCAGCGTGCGGTAAGTGCGGGGCCTGGCGCCGTCGTAGGCAATCAAGATCGTCGCCCGGCTCCTGACCAGCCTGCGGCAGTAGTCAGGGTCCGCCAGACGCAGACCATTCGTCACCACCCGCACGGGCAGCCCGTAGGAACGCGCCATGCCGATTATCTCAAACAGGTCTTCCCGCACCGTCGGCTCGCCGCCGAAGAGCTGCACGGGCGGCCTGGGGCGGTAGTGGTGCAGCCGGGAGAAGACCTGCTGGAAATACTCCAGCGGGGGCTCAAATACGAAGCCCATGCTCGGTGTGTTATTGATGCAGATGGGGCAGTTGAGGTTGCAGCGGTTGGTCACGTCCAGGAACACGAAGCTGGGCTCCGTCTTGTGGGGGCAATCCACACACTCGAGGTCGCAGCCCACGTACGCGCAACCACTGTCGAGGGAGCGCTTCATGCGGTAGCGGCGAGCGTCGCTGGAGATCAGCGTGCGCGTCTCGCCGCAGGCGGGACACTGCTTGACCAGCCAGACCCGCCCGTCTGCATCGCACGCCTCCGCAGCCACGAGTTCTCCGCACTCGTTGCATAGGGACCGGTTCACACCACTACCCCGCTTCAGTAGCCCGACAAGCCAGGTTGCCCGTTCCTCCCTGCCGGACTGATGGGCCCCCGTCCAGGCTGGCGACACAGCACGGCACTGTCCGACTGGCCTCCATCATACCATTAGTAGATGACACATGTGAAATACAAACGGGCTCCAGCCCGTCATGGCGCATCGGCTCAGAGCGGAGGACCGGGGCGCCTGCGGCAGAAGCTCGCTTCTCTTTGATATGGGTCTCCGCATCCGCTAATATCCGCGCGGCAACTGAAGGGTTTACTCGCAGAGGGAGGACGCAGATGGGACGTTGGAGCAAGCGGACGGTGTTGTTGCTGGCTGTAGTGATGGGCGCGCTGGTGTGGTGCCCGACAGGCGTGGCCGCTCAGGAGGAGGCTGAGGGCCCGCCGCTGCCGTTGCACACGATCGAAGGCGTCGGTGGCATAGTGCTCACGCCAACTGCTTACCTGGCTGCCCCGCCGCCGGAGGGCGAAGAGTGCGGGAGGCCGTCGGTATCGGTGCAGACGGCGTGGGTGGGCCACCGCGATTTGCAGGTGCTCGCGGCCACCTGGAACTTAGGCAACAGGCTGGAGCTGGGCTACGCCCTGAACCGCTTCGACGTGGGCAACCTGCTCGGCTCTCATCCCGAGCAGCTTTACATGCACCACTTCAACGTCCGCTGCAACCTGATTCAGGAGGGCCAGTGGGACAAGGAGTGGATGCCCGCCATCACCGCAGGCGCACACTACAAGGTTAACGACGACATTGACGACATCAACAACAGCCTGGCCGACGCCCTGGACAGCATAGGCTACAACGACAACGACGGAGTGGACTTCACCCTGACTGCGAGCAGGACTCTGGGCATGTTCCCACGCCCGGTAATCGCCACAGCGGGTCTGCGCGCCTCGAAGGCGTCTCAGCTCGGCCTGGCCGGTTTCGGCGACGACTATCTGGTCTCCTTCGAAGGCAGCGTGCTCACGCTGCTGACCGACCGCCTCGCCGTGGGCGCCGAGTATCGCCAGAAGCGCGAGGCGCTGGGCGAGATAGGTGGCGTGGTCGAGTCCGAGGATTCATGGTGGGACGTGCACGCCGCCTACATCCTCAGCCCAAAGGCTGTTGTGTACGGCACCGTCGGCAGCGCGGGAGCCGTCCTTGACCACAAAGACGAGATGCTCTGGGGGGTGGTCTTCAAGTACGATTTCTGATCGCTCTGCTCCCCCACAGAGCGCCGCACGTGAGAGCTGCGCGGGGTAGCCGTGTCAGACGCCCGGCGCGGCCATGGTGCCCGGCCGGGCGTCTCGCCAATGCGGAGAAGCCAGCAGCGCGCTTGCATAAGGAGCCGACCGAATGCCCGATGCGCTTCTGCGGTTAGTGCCCTGGCTGGGCGTATTCGGCATGGTTGTGGCGGTGGCCACCTACTTCTCCATGCTGAAGCACCCGCCCGGCGACGCCCTCATGCAGAGCATCGCCGAGAAAGTCCACAGCGGGGCGATGATGTTCCTGAAGCGGGAGTACACCATCATCGCGGTGTTCATGGTGCTGGTGTTCGTCGCGCTTGTCCTGCTGATTCACCTGTGGACGGCTATCGCGTACCTGTGCGGAGCGCTGGCCTCGATGCTGGCTGGCTGGCTGGGCATGAACGCGGCCACCCGTGCCGCCACCCGGGCCTGTCGGGGAGCAAAGGTCGGGGGCACCACCAGAGCGCTGGCCATCGCCGTCGAGGGCGGCTCGGTCATGGGCATCTCGGTGGCGGCCCTGGGAGTCATCGGGCTGGGGTTTTTCTTCCTCGCCCTGCGCGGCGGCGACCCCAGGACGGCCACCCTCGTCATCAACGGCTTTGCCATGGGTGCCTCCAGCATCGCCCTGTTTGCGCGCGTCGGGGGCGGCATTTACACCAAGAGCGCCGACGTCGGGGCCGATCTGGTGGGCAAAGTCGAGGCGGGTATCCCCGAGGACGACCCCCGCAACCCGGGCGTGATCGCAGACAACGTCGGCGACAACGTGGGCGACACCGCCGGCATGGGCGCCGACCTGTTCGAGTCCTATGTCGGTTCAGTCGTGGCAACTATGGCCATCGGCGCCACCATGCAGAACGCCGTACCCCGCATGACGCTGCCCATCCTGCTGATAGCGGCGGGACTGGTGGCGTCGCTCATCGGCATCGCCTCCATGTCCGTGCTGAAGAGAACTTCGCCGCAGTCGGCGCTGCGCAACTCGACCTATGTGAGTGCCATCCTGTTTCTGCTGGCGGCCTACTTCATCACAACGCGGCTGCTGGACAGGGTTGGTCCCTTCTGGGCCGTGCTGGCGGGCATGGTGGCGGGCGTGCTCATCGGGCTGGAGAGCGAGTATTTCACCAGCGGGCCGCCCATCCGGCACATCGCCCGCTCCAGCGAGACGGGCACCGCTCCCACTATCATCACCGGTCTGGCCATCGGCTTCAAGAGTGCCGTTCTGCCCCTGGTGACCCTCTGCGTGGCCATCGCGCTGGCCTACCGGTTCGCCGGGCTGTACGGCATCGCCGTCTCGGCGGTAGGCATGTTGGCCACCATCGGCATCGTTATGTCTACTGACTCCTACGGCCCGATTGCCGACAATGCCGGCGGCATGGCGGAGATGAGCGGCGCCGGCCCGCAGATCCGCTCCATCACCGATCGCCTGGACGCCCTGGGCAACACCACCGCCGCCATCGGCAAGGGATTCGCCATCGGCTCGGCGGCGCTCACCGCGCTGGCCCTCTTCACCGCCTTCCAGAAGACGGTGGGGCTGGAGACCATCAGCCTGACCGAGGCCCCGGCGGTGGTGGGCCTGCTGCTGGGAGCCACGATGCCCTTCCTGATAGCGGCGCTCACCATGGAAGCGGTCGGGCGGGCCGCTGGCCGAATGGTGGACGAGATACGGCGCCAGTTCCGCGAGATCGCCGGCCTGCTGGAGGGCGAGGCCGAACCGGAAACCGACCGCTGCATTGACATCGTCACGCGGGCGGCGTTGAAGGAGATGATCGTACCCGGCTGCCTGGCCCTGGTGGCGCCCTTGGCCGTGGGCCTTCTGCTGGGCGCGCGGTACCTTGCCGGCTTCCTGGCCGGCGCAACCGCCACCGGCGTGCTGCTGGGCATCTTCATGGCCAACGGCGGCGGCGCCTGGGACAACGCCAAGAAATGGATCGAGGAGGGAAACCTCGGCGGCAAGGGCTCCGATGCCCACAAGGCCGCAGTCGTCGGCGACACCGTGGGCGACCCCTTCAAAGACACCTCTGGCCCCTCCATGAACATACTGATCAAGCTGATGGGGGTCGTCTCGCTGGTGTTCGCCCCCGTCATTGGCGCCTCCGGAGGCATGCTGGCCCGGCTCCTGGGCGTGTAGCCCCCTCGCCCCCGCTGGCTGTCCCTTGGCGACCTATCCGTCTGCCGTGGTAGAATAGCCCCGGCACCGGTTCCCCCGGAGGATGCGATGAAGCGCATGCTGCTGTTTGCCTTCCTGGGCGCCGCGCTGGTGGTGCCGCCCCACGCCCTCGGGCAGGTGCGCGCGGGCACGAAGAGTGACGTCGAGCTGCCCGTGCCCCAACCCCCGGACCGGTTCACCGTCGCCATCCTGGCGGACCGCACGACGGGCTATAAGTCCGGCCTGGCGGTGCTCGAGCAGGCCGTCGAGGAACTGAACCTGCTCCAGCCGGAGCTGGTCTTCCACGTTGGCGATCTGGTGCCCGGCTACATCCGCGACATGGAACAGTGGGAGCGGGACATAGAGCGGGTGAAGGGAATTCTGAACCGCCTGGAGGCCCCCCTCTATCCCGTGGCGGGCAACCACGACGTCATCACCGGCACGGGCGGTCTGGACGACCATCGGGGCGAGGACCTGTTCCGCAAGCACTTCGGTCCGCTCTACTACTCGATGGAGTATCGGGACGCGCACTTCGTGGCGCTCTACTCCGATGAAGCGCTCCAGTCCCGCCCTTCTATCAGTGAGCGGCAGTTCCAATGGCTGCGGGACGACCTGGACTCGACCGACGCGCGGCATATCTTCGTCTTCGTCCACAAGCCCATGTGGGAGTACGGAGAGGTCGGTTGGGAGCGGGTCCACGATCTGCTGCGGCGCCACCCGGTCCGCGCCGTGATCGGCGGCCATTTCCACCACTACTACAAGTCGAAGCTGCACGACGGCATCCAGTACTACGTGCTGGGGGTGACGGGGGGCCGCACCTTCTCTCCGGAGCTTGCCGGCGGGCTCGAGCATTACTGCCTGCTGCGCGTTCGGCCCGACTCCTACGAGCTGGCCCTGATCAAGCCGGGCGGCATACTTCCCGACGATTACATCACCGAGGCCGACTACAAGGCGATGGAGAAGCTGCGGTTCCTGTCCCGCGAGCAGGTGGGCGTCACCGATTCGGTGGCCAGCCCCGAACTGGGACCCGTGAGGGAGACCGTGTCTGTCGCGCTGACCAACCCGCTGGACCGGCCGCTGCCGGTGACCGTTCGGGCGGCAGGGGCGGGTGGCCCCTGGCGTTTCCGGCCGGAAGCGCAACGCACCGTCCTGGCAGCCAACTCCCGCCGGCGCGTGGAGATCGACGTCCAGTGCCCCGCCCTCGATCCAGCGGAACTGACAGTGCCGGAACTGGAGATCGAGTATGAGTACCTGGACTCCCGAAATCGGGCAGTCCCTGTCGTTCTGCGCCGCCGCGTCGCCCTGCGACGCCAGGTGCGGGTGGAACTCGGCGCGCCCGCCATCTCAGTGGACGGCCGGGGCAAGGAGGCCGCCTGGACCGAAGCGCCTGTGCTGACGAGCGCCCGATGGAAGGCCAGCCCCTACGAGTCGGAAGAGCCCGGCCCGCGCTTCCATCTGTTGGCAACCAAGGCCGGCCTCTACCTGCTGGCGGACTCACCGGACCAGGACGTCTCTACGTTCCAGGACGGACGCATGCTGAGCGACGCCGTCTTCGTGGGCGCCCTTGCGGATCTGGCCTCCCGCTCTGACCTTGAGGCCGCGTTGACCGTCGTCCTGTACCCCTCCCCGGCCACCGGAGGCGGTCGGGCCGTCCAGGCCCCGTGGGACGAGGGCAACCCGCTGGGCATGGAGGTCGAGGGGGTCTACGTGGCATCACGCCGGGCAGAGGACGGCGGTTGGCAGTGCGAGGCGTTCATCCCGTGGCACCTCCTGTTGGCCGACCCGCCGGAGATCCCGGGCGGACTCGCCTTCAACGTTGGCGCCTGGGACAACGACGGCGAGCTGTTCACCGAACTGCACTCCTGGGCCCCGACCAGTGACGCTTCCCAATGGGGCCGCCTGGTCCTGGAGCCGCGCTCGGCTGACTGAGGCGGCCTTCGGCACACTTCCTGACGTTGCACTGAAGGGGTCCTGTTGTATATAGTGAACCGCCCCACGCCACCCACACACACCGGCAGGAGCCATGTCCCATGGCGGGCACCGTGTTGCTGGCGGACAAGCTGAGTTCGCTCCACGAGTCCCTCGCGGCAGCGCTGATCGAGCGGGGCTTGGACGTGTTGCACGCGGACAATCAGGAGAAGGCCCTCGGCCTGGCCGAGCGGGTGGACATCATCCTGCTGGACCGCGAACTGACCGGGAACGGGGCGCTCGACGTGATAGAGCTTCTGAGGGGGCGGCCCCGCACCTGTCAGACACCCATCGTGGTCCACACCTCCCGGACGGACCCCGACTATGAGCAGCGCGCCAGGCTGGCCGGGGCGCAGGATGTCATGCAACGGCCCTTTGACTACGACCGGCTGCTGAATCGCATCATCGAGCTTGGCGCACACCCGGAGCAAGAGGACCAACCCGGCGGCGTCCGGCCGGGACATGTGGAGGAACCCGACGTCGTCCGCTTCCTCGGCGCCCTGCTGGGCCGCCGCATCCCCACCGTCCAGCCCCAGTACGACCCGCACTCGCCCCTCGGCTACGACTATCCGGCCGTGCGGGAGGAGCTGGACCTGGAAAGCACGGACGCGCTCGAGCTGCTGGAGGGCCTGGAGGCGGAGGGGTTCCTGGCCGCCCGGCTGGCTGACAAGGTGCACCTGTGCCCCGCATGTGGCTGGCACACGTTGAACTTCATGGAAGTCTGCCCCCGCTGTCGCAGCATTGACATCGGCCTGCAGCAGGTTGTCCACCACTTCTCCTGCGCCTACGTGGGACCGATCTCGGAGTTCAGGCAAGGGGTGGACCTTGTGTGCCCGAAGTGCGATGAGCAGCTTCGCCACATGGGCCTGGACTACGAGAAGCCCAGTGACACGTACGTGTGCAACGAGTGCCGCCACGTGTTCACTGACTCCGAAGTGGAGGTTCACTGCTTCCACTGTGGCCACGTGACACCCGCCACCGAGCTGGGACCGACGCGCGTGCACGCCTTCACGGCCACCGCCAAGGCCGACCGCGCGGTGCAGTACGGCCGGCTGCACGGGCTGGACATCCACTCGGTGCTGTTCGAGGACCGCTCGCGCACGTTCCGGCGCGACTACCTGACCTTCGAGATAGGACGCGAGATATACCGTGCGCGCCGATACGGCACCCCTCTGTCGCTGATCCTGCTCAGCGTGGAGGGCATCGAGGACGCCGCGGGAGAGGCTGCCTCGGCCTCCGAGGCCGAGTCGGAAGTCTTCGAAGCAGTGGCGGAGTCGCTGCGGGATCTGGACGTGGTCAGCTCCCTGCAAAGGGGCATGGCCGCCGTGCTGCTGCCGGAGACGGGCCCGGGGGCAGCCGTCCGCGTGGGCCAGCGGGTCCGGGAACTCATTGTCGAGTTCCAGTCAGTCAACATGGAGCGGGAAGTCACCGTGACCGCCGCTGTCGGCACCTTGCTCGAGGAGCACGAGGAGGGCATGGAGTTCTTCGAATACGTGCATCAGGCGCTGCTGTGGGCACTGAGGAACCGACCGGGCACCGTCGTCAGCGCCACGACGTGGAGGGAGGAAGCCGCCGATGCGTAGCGCTGCCCTGCTGACAGTGGCTGCACTCCTCATCGCGTCCGGCTGCCAGGCGACTCACCCGCAGACCATCAAGAACGCCGGGGACGTGCGCGTGGCCGTGCAGGAGGCCGAGCGCGCCTTCCTCTACTCTCAGTTGGACGCGGAGCGGCTGCTCCGGCTCTCACGGCGGCCCGGCGGGGACGAAGACGCCGGGCGGCTGTACCGCCTGGAGCGGGAGACCGGCCGCCTGCAGGAAATCCAGGCCGACTCTCCGGAGGCCCTGGCACCGGCCGCCGGGCAGGCATACGTGGCCCTGTCGGCCGAGGGGCACGGCCCGAGCATCAACCTGTGGAACTGGGTGCGCGGCGAGGTGGACCGAACCGAGATCCGCCTGGACTCCCTGCAGGCCCGCCTCGTGCCCCGGGGGCGGGGCCAGCCGGCCGCCTTCGACGTGGTGTTCACCGGCCGGGAGGCGGCGCTGTTCCCCTTCTGCGTCGAGGGCGACTACGAGCTGTTCAAGGCCCGCCTGCGGATGACGCCCGACGGCAAGGAGGCCGAGCTGGTTGCCGTGGCGCAACTTACCCACAACAGCTACGACGACACCTCCCCTGCCTTCAGCCCCGACGGGCACTGGATAGTGTACGTGTCCGACAAGCTGGGCCCCCGGAACGTGGCGTTGATGGACCACAACGGGCAGTTCGTGCGCCTTCTGACCCACGAGGAGACGCGC
>CAYFVS010000171.1:0-2283 GCA_964346565.1 uncultured candidatus Brocadiaceae bacterium
GCAGTTCCTGAGCGAGGCCGAAGGTCACCTGCCGGCCGAGGCCGTCGCACAGCGGCGTGTAGGTCAGTATGAGCCCGCTGGTGGCGAGGCCGCCGGGCTTGATGGTCTTCTCGACCAGCGCCGTGCGCAGTCCCCGACGGGCGGCGGCGAGCGCAGCCGCCACGCCGGCCACCCCGCCTCCGGCCACCAGCACGTCGAAGTCCTTCTGGAACTGCATTATCGCTCCGCCCTCCAGGGGCGCGGACAGGGCATTATAGGACAACCGCCTCACGTGCGCTAATCCGCCCACTTGACAGCACGCACCGGCCCTTCGACAATCCGCCGCGGTCGTGGGCATGTTGCGCATCAGAGTGGCAGTTGCGTGGCTGCGCCCGGTCGGAGGGCGAGCGATGAGCACCGAAGAGAGCACCGTGGGCCGTATTGGCATCTGCCCGGAGGGGCCCTTCTACTGGCAGTACCGGGGCGAGCCGGTGCTGCTACTGGGCGGGTCGAGCGAGGACAACCTGTTCCAGGTGCCCGACCTGGTGCAGGAACTCGACGCGCTGGCGGAGGCGGGCGGCAACTACGTGCGCTGCACCATGTCCAGCCGTGACGAGGGGAACGTCTGGGCCTTCGCCATGGAGGGCGACCTCTACGATCTGACGCGGCTCAACGCGGAGTACTGGCGCCGCTTTGAGACGTTCCTGGACGAGACCGAGCAGCGGCGCATCATGGTGCAGATCGAGCTGTGGGCCACCTTTGACTTCTACCGCGACAACTGGGCCCGCAATCCGTTCAACCCCATCATGAACATCAACTACGCCGCCGAGGAGACCGGCCTGCCCGCGGAGGTGGACAGCCACCCGGTCAAGACCGAGAACCCGTTCTTCTGGTCTGTTCCCGCCGAGCACAACCGGCAGGTACTGCTGCGGCACCAGCAGCGGTTCGTGGACGAAGTGCTCGCGCGGGCACTGCCCCACGGCAACGTGCTCTACTGCATGGACAACGAGACCTCCGTCACCCCCGAGTGGGGGAAGTACTGGTCGCAGTACGTCAAGCAGGCGGCCGCAGAGGCGGACCTCTCAGTGCACACGACGGAGATGTGGGATCCCCACGACCTGGGTCACCCCATGCACCGGGCGACCTTCGACCATCCGGGGACCTACAGCTTCGTGGACATCTCGCAGAACAACCACAACACCGGCGGCGCGCACTACGAAGGGGCACTGAAGACACGCCGCGAGCTGCAGGAGACGACGCCCCGGCCAATCAACTGCGTGAAGACCTACGGGGCGGACACGGGCCGCTTCGGCACCACGAGGGACGGGGTGGAGCGGTTCTGGCGGAACATCTTCGCGGGCGTGGCCGCGGTGCGCTTCCACCGGCCGGACTCCGGCATCGGCGCGAGCGATCTGGCGCTGCGGATGATACGCAGCGCGCGGGAGGTCACCGACGCGCTCGACCTGGTCCGCTGCGAGCCGGCCCCGGAGCTGCTGAGCGGCTCCGAGGAGGAGGCATACTGCCTGGCCGAGCCGGGCCGGCAGTATGGTCTCTACTTCCCCGCTGGCTGCACGGTTTCTTTCCTTGCGCCGCACTGTCTGGATGCATGGGAAGTCAGGTGGTACGACATTGGGGCCGGCACGTGGCGGGAGCCGGAGGCCCTCCCGGACGGCATGGGGGTGCACTTGCGGCCGCCGGGCTCGGGTCAGTGGGCGGCGGTCATCACAGGCCGCCGAGAACGTTGATGTTGTAGCCAGTGGCGCTCAGCCGCTGATTTGCGCGGTAGAGGGGATTCTCGCGGCGTCTCAGGGCGGCGTCCGAGTCGCGGGCGTTGGCATCTGCGTAAGCGCGCACCGTGCCGTCGGGCGCGTAGGCCAGCACCTGCTCCCCCGGCCGGTCGAGGAACCGCCCAACCATGGCCACCTGGCCCTCGATGCGCCCCAACCGATTGCCGTCGGCATCGAGCACCTCGCCGTCGCCGTTCAGATCGAAGGGAAACACGGGGCAGAACCACACGCCGGGGACCACGCCACGGCCCAGGTCCCGGTGCCAGAGCCGACGGCCGTCGGGGCCGATCAGCATGAGCTTGAGGGTGTCGCGCGGGAAGAAGAACATCTCGTGGTAGGGATCGTCCTCGGCGTCCGCACCATAGACCAGCAGCAGCGCGGGCGGGCCCTCCTCGTCCAGCCACACCGGGACGGCGCGCATCTGCCCCAGCTCCTGGCCCACGGACAGCTCCAGGACGCATTGCAGCTCGACCGCCCCGTGCAGGCGACCTTGAGCGCCCATTGCGATCTCCCGCCC
>CAYFVS010000172.1:0-3976 GCA_964346565.1 uncultured candidatus Brocadiaceae bacterium
AGCGCCGTCCACGGACCCAGAGCATGCTGAAGTTCTGTTACGGTCCTGTCATGGCCTTGTGACATCTCAAACCGGACCTGTCACACGAGCGTGGATCTCCGGAGATGGCGAGCGCTCCGACTTCGGGGCGCTGAGCGGTCCGCTCGTGCTGATCTCATTCGAACGGTGCAGGTCCACCGAGACGCAGCGATATGAGGCGCACCATCTGGTCCGTCTCCACGCCGGGTTCGGTGAGGATCGCCGGCACCTCCAGCGACCCCCGCTCGGCAAGGTGAGCCAGCACCTCCCAACATATCTCGTGGTAGGCGATGACCATCGCCCTGCCCGGGGGGACGCCCAGCTGTTGGGATGCTTGCTGGACATCGAAACGGCGGGCCACTTCGCGGGCGAAGTCCGCGGCCAGCTTCCTGTGGAGGCGCCCTTCTCTGGAGTCAGCCTCGAAGACGTAGAGCCTGAGCTGGCCCTGCTGATCTGCCAGCCCATGCTCCATCAGCGTCGCCGCGAGTGCTAGCGTCCCTGCCAGATCAGCAAACCCGCTGCCTTCGTCGCCGGACTCCGCCTGCTCCGCCGGGCCTCCACCAACCGCGGTGGACTGTTCGCCGCCCGGCGCGGAGCTCCGTCGCCAGCAGTCCAGGATCCCCGCCTCGCCCCGACGTATCACCTCGAAGGTGGGCATGCAGTCAGGAGTGCTATCGCTCCAGGTGGCGTAGAGCCAGTTCCCGGCAGGCGTCATGTCTATGTTCGTCCCGACCAGGTGGCGATGCGGCGGATAGACCAGCCAGACCGTATCCCACATCGCCGTGTCGGCACCCGGATGGTTTCGCTCCAGCTCCTGCTCAAGCGTGTGCCAGGCGGGCCCGCTGTCCATGACCAGAGACCAGGCGACGTGGTACAGCATGTCCTCCCTGCCCTTGAGCGCGCTGCGGAGCTCCTCGACAGTCTCTTCAGCCTTGGGAAGCACCTGCCGGGCAGCATCCTCGACAAGGGCCTGCAGGTCCGCCCTCTGTTCGCCGGTGACCACCGGGAAGGCCAGTTCGTAGCCTTCCTCTGTGGCCCGGATTATGCGCCCCTCGCGGAGGCGCTCCAGCCGTTCGGGCAGGTCGGGCAGTCCCAACCGGGCAAGATCCTCCCGGCCGGCCCCTTCCAAGCAGGCGCTCAGGATGGGCGCGTTGCCCTCGTCGCGCAGGGCACGCCAGTCCAGACCGGCCCCCTGCCCGCTGCCGTAGAGGTGCACGTTTTCCTCCACGGCGACAGGCTCCTCGCCGGCCTCAGTTGGGGCGCTTTCACGTTGGAACGGCGTCTGGAGCCGCTGCCTGAGCCACTCCCGGTTCAGCTCGATGCCATACTGGTCATGTCTTATCGGCGGCATGGCCTGGGTCTCGCACAAGCGCAGGGCGGCCTCGTAGTGAGCCCGGGCATCGCCTCGTCGCCCGAGTAGGTCGAGCACGTGGCCCTGCCAGACCTCGCATATGAAGGCCCAAATGGGGTTTGCGTCCGTGGCGGCCACGCGCTTGAAGCCCGCCAGCGCCTCATCGTAGTACGCGCCGTCGTAAAGGAGCATGGCCAGCTTGAAGACCAATTCGGCGTCTTCGAGGCCGTGTTGCTGAGCGGACGCCCACAGCGCGAGGGCCTCCTCGCCCACGCCGACCCACGGCAGATCGCGGAGCCTACTCCTCAGCTTCCGTTCCTCGGCCGAAGGCGGCGGGACGACCAGGGGCAAGACACCGTCAGGGTCCACCGTCGCAGCGGCGAGCGGCGAGCTGCTGTCGAAGCGCAGTTCGCTCACGTCGAGTTCCCGTTCAGTGAACGCCCGGCGGCGCTGGCCGTCCTCAAAGACTGCCTCCACCGGGACGGGCATCCTCATCGTGCCGGAGCACGCGACACGGATCCGTGAGACGTACCGGTCGCCCTCGCGTTCGCACGTCTGCGACGAGACCTGGTAGGAGGGGTACGTGCTGGATCGCAGCCACTGGTCGAAGAACCACTCGAGTGACCGGCCGCACTCCTGTTCGCACACCTCCTGGAATTCGGAGGCACCCATTCGCGCGCCGCCGAACTCGTCCAGGCACCTCTGGTAAGCCCGCGCGAAGGCAGCCTCGCCCATGACACTCTCCAGCGCGCTGACCACGCAGTAGCCCGTGCTGTGGTTGTCCCAGCCCGCCATGCTCTCCCCCGGGGCGCGCTGGAGCCTCGTGTCTGCGCCATCGCGGACGGCGGAGACGAAGCGGTCCAGGTACTGCCGGTAGAGCCCCATGTCCTGCCCGCGGGCCCGGCTCCACTCCCGATCGGCGTAGATGCCCAGGGCGATCCACAGCCAGCCCGGCGAGTCCTTCTCCAACACCCACTCTCCCCAGTACTGGTGGCCGATCTCGTGCGCAACGATCCGCCGCCACGGATAGCCGGGGAACTCCCCCATCTTCTCCTGGGCGTGGACGGCGACCATGGCCGTGGCCACCGGGAAGCCGCCCAGGCTATCGGGCTCGCCCGGCACGATGGTCAGAGACCGGTATGGGTAGAAGCCGAAGCGCTCCCGGTAGAACTCGATCGCGTCCACCGCGACCTCGCGCAGGAGCTGCGCGCACTCCTCGGCGGCAGCGGTGCACAGCACGCGGACCTGAACGCCCGACGCGTCCGCATCGAGGACGCTTATGCCGGGTGCCAGGAACAACCCGAATGACTTGACGTGCTCAGCCTGGTAGCAGCCCGTGGCCTCGTCCAGGGGCCCGCTCGCGCCGACTGTGTAACCCGGCGGCACTGCCAGGCGCACCCTGTAATCATCGTGGCCTTCAGAACCCCATCGGAGCTTCGGGTGCCAGTGCAGGTAGAGCCCTGGCAGGCCGCGCGCCGGCTTCAAAGGATTCATGCTGAAGGAGAGACGGACAACGGCCTCTCGGCCGGGCTCGATCGGGTCCGTCAGCTCCAGGACGAACGGCGCCTCGGGCTGCGAGCCGTCCGGCGAACGGAGCACTCCTGCGGGAGTGCCACCGGGAACCACCTCCAGATGCATAACGCCTGGATTCGGCCAGTGGACCTGCAGCCGGTCTATGCGGCCGGACGTCCTGTTCTCCACATGGATGGTCTCCGTGCCCTCGATGCGGACGCCCTCGGGCGATTCGGTGATGCGGCAGTCCAGGACGTACAGAGCCGGCGGCGGCATGGCCTGGTTCCCCCTGCGCTGCCTGGACACGCCATCCTCCGGTGCTGCGCTGCATCTCACGTCGCAGACGCACAGCCCCACAACTGCGAGCAGTATCGCGACACTCCCGAGTTTCATCCCTTTGCCCTCCGGGGCGATAGGTGGAAGATCCGTGGAAACGCTGCATGATAGCGGGACAGTGTGACCGTTCTATGACGACCGAACGACCTTTGTGCGACCTGTGTCCGCGCAGCGCCAGGTAGGTAACGTGCCTGCAGACATGCTCCTTCTCTCTTCGACAGGCCCGGGCGGCCGAGTGCGGGTTCGTGGCACCCTCCACCCATCTCTGGCCTATGCCGGACAGGCACGGTGGCAGGACGCCAGCAGCGGGGTCGGGACACCGGATGTCCGGCTCGGGAGGTCGCCCCCGTCAGCGCAGGGACTCGAGGCCGCGTTCGCCCATGCCCTCCTCCGCCGGAACCGGGCGCTGGCGGATGGAGCTGCCCATCCCCTCCGCTGACGGCAGCCCGGGAGGCCAATGCCCCTGTTTCACTCCGTCTCCGGGCGTACGGGGGTCCACTGTACGCGGCTCTCACCCAGGAGCCCCCCGACGGCGAACGCCAGATCCACCTGCGCGATCTGGTACTCCGCGATGGCACGAATCTCCGCCGACTGCGCATCCGCCAGCCGCGTCTGCGCCTCCAACACCTCCGTCGAGGTCCGCAGCCCCAGCTCGAACTGTCGCCCTTCGGCGTCCAATGTCCGTGCGGCCAGAATCGTCGCCTGCCGGCTGGCCAGAATGCGCTGCCACGTCGCCTCGAGCTGATCCACGGCATTGGC
>CAYFVS010000173.1:0-3080 GCA_964346565.1 uncultured candidatus Brocadiaceae bacterium
AGCGCGAGTGGTCCGGGTTGGTATGAGTTCGACGTGACCGGTCACGTGGATCAGGAGGCGTCCGGTGACGGGGTGGTCTCCTTCTGCGTGAGCAGCAGTTCGGGGACCTGGCACGACCTTTGTGCCAGAGAGGGCTCGAACCCGCCCGAGCTCGTCGTGCAGTGGTAGGACGGCCGGTGCGTCGCGAGGCGCCCGTCCGGCCGCCGGCCGGTCGGGCGCCCCTCATCAGGGCACGACGCAGGGCGCAGAGGGGGACTCCGTTTCGCGCGCGGGACGAAGCGACCTGCGGCAGGTCGTTGACGGGTCTAGAGGAGGAGAGGAGGGCGAGCAATGCGCGTATCACGCGTGAGGAGCACCTACATTATTGTGCTGGCTTTGGTCGCCGCGGTCGGGTTTGCTGCGTGGCAGCCTCAGGGCGCCGTCGGCGCCGACCTGACGGCGGACTACACGTGGGACTTCGTCAAGATAGGCGGGTTCACCTGGTTCACCAATATCTGGGTCCACCCCGGCGGCGCCGGCCCCGTGTACAACAACAGCGATACGGCTACCCCTTATCGCTGGGACGAGACGAACCAGAAGTGGGTCCCGGTTGTGACTGCGGATTCCATGCCGGACCCGGGCGGCTTCCTGTTCGACTACGACTGGGAGACGACCGACGGCGAGCCTGGCACGCCGGGTCCCAACGGGCTGAGCCTGGTCGGAGCGCCCGGTAATGCCAACGTCGCCTACCTGGCATACCAGGACCAGTTGGCGGCAACTGACACCGGGAACGTCTACCGGAGCACCGACCGGGGCGACACCTGGATGCTGCCCGGCGGCGGTACCCTGAACGTGTTCATGGCGCCCAACGGCACCGCCCGGCAGTCGGGCCCGCGCCTGGCCGTGGACCCGGCCGACGAAGACGTGGTGTACTTCGGCTCGCAGCAGGACGGTCTGTGGCGCACCACAGACGGGGCCCAGAGCTGGACGCAGGTCACCGACGTGCCCGTGCCCGGGGATGACAACGGCGTCACCTGCGTGGACATTGACCCCAACTCCGGCGCCACCGGCGGTCTGACCAACACGGTCTACGTTACCGTTTCGGGCAGCGGCGTTTACCGGACCACTGATGCCGGAGGGAGCTGGGCGAACATCGGCGGGCCGACTGCATGGGTGCGCGCGGCGAAGGTTGGCGCCGACGGCACGTACTACGCCGCCGACAGCAACGGCGCCCTGCACAGGTATTCGGGCGGGAGCTGGACCGACATCAGCCCCGGCACCATCTACGGCGTGGCCGTGGACCCGTTCGACGCGAACCGCGTCGTGGCGGTCAACATGCATTCCGAAACCTATCTGTCGACCAACAAGGGCGACACCTGGTCGCAGCTCGGCTACAGCGTGGACTACGCCGGCATCGCAGCGCAGACCCAGCGGGCGAGCGTTGACAGGATCAAGATCGCCTTCGATACGGGCGTTCAGGACAAGTTGTGGGCGGTGGAGGCATACGGCCTGTGGCAGTGCGACATCAGCGGCGGCACGGCAGACTGGACCTGCATAAGCCACGGCACGGAGGGGTACGCTTCCCACAGCATCCTGGCGCCGCCGGGAGGCGGCGTGATCACCGGCCAGATGGACGGTGGCGTCTATTACCACTCCGACCCCGGCCAGTACACCAGTCAGCAGGTCTGCACCACGATCAGCAACTGGCAGTACACCAACGGCTGGGGCGTGGACTACTGCGCCGCAGACCCCACGTTCGTGGCGGCGGCATCAACCCCGGGTAACGAGTGGGTTGATGACCACAGCGGCTACTCCAGCGGCGGCGGCGCGAAGTACACGTGGACCAAGTTCAGTTCGCTGCCGGCCTACAACGGCCAGACGCCGACCGGCATCGCCGTCTCCGCTACGGACCCCGACAACATCGTGATCTACGACGGAAGCCAGAACAACGTCTACATCACCACGAACTGCGGCAGCTCCTGGAGCAGCGGCACGAACCTGGGCACGCCCATGATCACGGGCTGGGGTCCGGGCGTGAACGCGATTGCCGCCGACCGTGTGGACGGGGGAACGTTCTACGTCTACGACTGGGGCAACGGCGGCGTCCTGTGGCGGACCACCGATGGTGGGGCCAACTGGACCGACGTCAGCACGGCCCTGCCCGGCGCCAACATGTCGGACATATCCGCCACGCCGGGTCGGGCCGGCCACGTCTGGTTCTGCGCCGACTGCGGCCAATGCGGCGGCGTCGGCCTGTGGCGCTCGACCGATTACGGTGCCAGCTGGTCCCAGGTCAGCGGCGTGGACCTGGCCATAAGCGTGTGCCTCGGCAAGGCCGCCGATGGCGCCACCTACCCCACCATCTACCTGTACGGGACGGTCGGCGGGGTGGAGGGCGTCTGGCGCTCCACCGACGAGGCCGCGAGCTGGGACAAGATCGCCGACGTGGCACCGATGGGCCTCTACGCCGGCTGCCTGTCGAGTGCGGCTGACCAGGACGTCTTCGGGACGGCTTACTTCAACCTGGGCGGCATCGGCAGCGCCTACGGCGAGCTGACCGGTGGCGATACTACGCCTCCGGCCGCGCCTGCCGGACTGATGGCCACAGCGGTCAGCTCCAGCCAGATTGACCTGGACTGGAACGACAACACAGAGCCCGACCTTGCGAGCTACAACGTCTATCGCGGCGGCGGCCAGATCGCCACGGGCGTCGCGACCAGCAGCTACAGCGACACGGGCCTGGCGGCCTCCACGCAGTACTGCTACACCGTCACAGCGGTGGACACGTCCAACAACGAGTCGGCGGAGTCCAATCAGGATTGCGCCACGACGCAGGCCGGGCCGGGCCCCGGCGACGGGGACGGCCTGACCGGCGACTACTACGACAACATGGACTTCACCAACCACGCCCTGACCCGCGTGGACGCCACGGTCAACTTCGACTGGGGCAGCGGCTCGCCGGACGCCTCGATGGGCGCCGACACGTTCAGCGTCCGCTGGACCGGCCAGGTGGAGCCCCTCTACTCGGAGACCTACACCTTCAAGACCAACTCCGACGACGGGGTCAGGCTCTGGGTGGACGGCCAGCAGGTCATTGACAA
>CAYFVS010000174.1:0-13499 GCA_964346565.1 uncultured candidatus Brocadiaceae bacterium
TGGTGAAGTCCATGTTGTCGTAGTAGTCGCCGGTCAGGCCGTCCCCGTCGCCGGGGCCCGGCCCGGCCTGCGTCGTGGCGCAGTCCTGGTTGGACTCGGCCGACTCGTTGTTCGAGGTGTCCACGGCAGTGACCGTGTAGCAGTACTGCGTCTCGGGGCTGAGCCCTGTATCGCTGTAGCTGCTGCTGCCGTAAACCGTGGCGGTCTGGGAACCGCCGCGATAGACCCTGTAGCTGTCCAGGTCCGGCTCGGAGTTGTCCGCCCAGTCCAGGTCAATCTGGCTGGAGCTGACTGCGGTGGCGGTCAGTCCAGTAGGCGCGGCGGGCGGTGTGGTATCGCCGCCCTCATGCGACTCTATCCAGTCCAGGAGCAAGTCGTATTTCGGCGCGTCGGCGCGGGGCTGGTCCTGGTACTCCAGGTGGCCCCAACACCCCCACTTGTCCCAGCGGCTGACGTCCACAAAGGGCATCAGCGTCTTGTAGCCGCTGTCCTCGAAGCGCTCGATCCAGTACTGGTAGGAGTCGTGCATCCGGCTGTGCCGGTTGCAGTTGTAGAGGAAATCGCGGTAATCCGCGTTGTCGCGGCGTTCAGCGGAGGAACCGCCCAGGATGTGCGGGCCGCCCTCATAGGTGACCGGGATCAGACCGTGGTTGTTGCAGACGGTAACGTTCTCGGCCAGGTCCACCTCGCAGCCGTACCCGGTATCCCCGCCGCCGCCAAACGCGCCGTAGCCGAGACGAGCGTCCAGCTCGTTGAAGAACTGGGTGTAGTCGCTGCTGTTAGGATTGACGTGGAGGCTGTTGTTCCAGATGTAATCGCGCATGCCGTGCTCGAAGTAGTGCGTCACGCCGCCCACGTCACCGCTCTGGCCGACGGCCTCCACACCTTCCACGGCCTGCTGGAGCTGCCAGTCGTTGCATGCCTGGCCGGCCACAACGCGTATGAGGCGAGAGGTCCCTCCGAACTGGTTCTGGAATATCTGGAAGATCTCGCCCACGCGGCGACCGTACTTGTCCGGATGGTTCTCACCGGACAGGTTGTTCTGAATCCAGGCGTACTGGGCGAACATGCTGTTCCAGTTCTCGTTGGTGTACTCCACCCAGCAGCGAAGATTGGTGTCGAGGTTGTCCCGGATCAACTGCGCCAGGTTGGTCACGTAGTTGTCGGTGGCCATATGAGGCACGCAGACCCACATGTCGGCCTGGACTTCGTTGCACAGTTCGATCATGACCTCGTACGGCACCCCTGCATTGCTTGTGAAGTACTCGCACGAGCTGTAGGTGGCGTAGTCCACCGGCTTGCGATCGGACCAGTACTGCTGGGTCGAGCCGTTGGTGGGGCCCCAGTCCATGAAGCGGAGCACGCTGAAGGGGTCCAGCTTGCTGACAAACTCGGGGTGGAGGCTGCTGGACTGGCCCTCGCAGCCGGGCATCCACAGGTGGATGTCTGAGGCGGGGGCGGAGTTGACGTCAACGCGGATCATCCCGTTCGTATCGGGGATGTTGTAAACCCGGCGCTTGGGCGTGGAGGATAGGTCCTCCTCCACCAGCGAGCCGCGACTCAGGCTGACGTCGCCCCCTTCCCAGGTGAGCACCCAGTCCCCGGTGGGATAGCGGTAGGTGCCCGAGGTGTCCCATGCGTCCAGGAATATGTAGGAATGCACTCCGGCTTCCTGCGGCCAGCCGCTGCTGTCCACGTTGGAACAGGTGCTCTCGTCGGAATCGTACCGCCAGCGGCATCCGCGTTTCATCGCATCGGCAAAGGGCCACTGAGTAGTCCAGTAGGCAATGCCCCCCAGCCCTATGCCCATCGCGGGCAGCTCGTTCGGCGACACTGCGTCTGCAACTCCGGGCGCCTGCCAGCCGGCAAGCCCCACTGCAACCATCAAGATCAACAAGACAAGCCAACTACTCTTTGCCCCTGTCACACGCATCGTAACTTACCCTCCGCGAAATCGAGGCCGGCCTGCTCAAGGCCGCCGGTCCGCTCGCACAGCGCACCGCCCGGGGCAGCGAATGCGCGGTTACGACCCCAGGATGCATCTACGACACCACGACTCCCCCTCGAACCGCGTCCGGCCGAAGCATCACCTCCTCTCAGCGTGCGGCTCGATTCCCCCCCTTGCGGCATGAGGACCGGAGGACGGCCCAGACAGCCACGTCGTTCTTATAGCCGCTACAGTGGACTCTGTAAATAGCAATAACGTAGGAGTTCTTGACGAAAACGTAGATAACGGCGAGCCCCAGTCCCACGCCACGAAACCACGGCCCTGCCCACTGGTACCGCCACATCGTGCCAGGGCCGTGCAGCCGGTCCGCTCAGGCGTCCCGCAGGCGCTCCGCTCCTTCCTGGAACGCGTGGAACGCCGGCTTCGGGCGACCCCCAACGTCCACCAGGCCCCAGGCCGTCTCGATGGGGCATTCCGCGTGACCGCACTGCCAGCACTCCTGTTGGTCTTCCCACCGGTAGAAGACCTGGCCGAGAAGCTCGCTGCGATGCTGGCAGAACTGGTCGAACGCACGGTGGACGAACTCCGCCTGCCCCTGCGGCGTGTGGCCGGGTCCCCACGTCCTGGCCCACTTGCGGAGCTGGCAGTTGCTCACCTCGAGCCGGCGCTCCTCGTCTGTCATGACCTCGCCCGCGCTCGAGAAACCCCACTCATTGATAAGCACCGGCGCCCCGGTCACGGCATGCAGTTCCGCAATTCGCGGCCCCCAGTCCTCCGGCCCGCCGGCCTGCCACGTACCGTAGTACTGGTCAATGCCGCAGTAGTCAAGCACTTCGTCGCCGTGGCCGAACAGCCTGCCGGCGAGGAACCAGGAGCGCCGCGAGCCGGCGCCGTTGTGCCCCACGACGGCATTCGGGTTGCCTTCCTTCAGGCCTCGCGCGGCGTCCAGGACCAGGTCACATGCCTGAGCCAGGTTCAACGGCCCGGCGAACTGGCGTATGTCGAACTCGTTCCCGATCTGCCAGACGGGCACCCGGTCGCCCAGGTCCCCGGCCAGCCACACGCACATCTCGCGGTAGGCGCGACGGAAGGCGTCCGTCCCCGGCTCGGCCATCCAGTCGGGCGCCCGGCTGCGCCACCGCAGCCGCAACGTGCCCTCGGCGTCCGGCTCCCACTTGCCGATGCCGTACAGAGGCGTCACGCCGATGAGCCTGAAGCCCTGGGCCGAACGTTCCTCGGCCCGTTGCTTTGTCCGGGCATAGGCCTCGGTTGTCTCGTCCCCGATTCCCTCCTCAAAGGGGAAGGGGAAGTTATGCCGCAGCCAACCGATGCCCGCCTGCCTCAGCAGGTCAGGATCAGCGTCCGGATACGCGCTCGTACCTGCGATCAGTTCGTCCATACCGTGCCTCTCCAGTTCCGTTGATGGCGGCCGCGATGCTATGCCGAGGCGAGCGTCCATGTCAAACGGGAGGAGGCCGCGATGCGAGGAAGGTGACAGGGCTCTCAGGCCAGCAGGTCCTTGATGCGGTCCTCGGCGTGCATGGCGGCCGTAATGCCCTCGCCCACCGCCGTGCCCACCTGCCGGTAGGAGCCCTCCCGCACGTCGCCCACGGCGTAAAGGCCGGGCACCACCGTCTCCATGTTATCGTCCACGGGGATCACGCCCCCGGCGTGCTCGGGCAGCACGCCGCGCAGGAAACCCGTGTTGGGCTCGTGGCCGATGAGGATGAAGACGCCTTCGCAGTCTATGCGGCTCGTCTCGCCGGTCTTGACGTTCTCGACGGCGACGCCCTCAACCTTCTTCTCGCCGAGTATCTCGGTGACGACGGTGTCGAGAACGAACTCGATCTTCTCGTTGTTGCGGGCCTCTTCGACGTGTCCGGGGCTGGCGCGGAAGCCCTGTCGGCGGTGCACCAGCTTGACCTCGGAGGCAAAGCGCGAGAGAAAAACGCTTTCGGTCATTGCGGCGTCGCCCCCGCCGACCACGACCAGGCGCTTGTCGCGGAAGAACGGGCCGTCGCAGGTCGCGCAGTAGCTGACCCCGCGCCCGGCGAGTTCCTGCTCCCCGGGCGCACCGAGCTTGCGGTGGGCTGCGCCGCTGGCGACGATGACGATGGGGGCCAGGATGTCGCCCTCGACGGTGACCACGCGTTTGAGGCTGTCTTCGAGCCGGACGTCCTCGACTTCGGCGCTGCGGAACGCCACGTCGAACTTCCCGGCGTGCTCCTTCATGCGCTCGGCCAGTTCGACCCCGCTGATGCCCTCGGGGAAGCCCGGGTAGTTGTCCACGTCGAATGCCTCGGTGATCTGTCCGCCGACGACGGCCCGCTCGAGTACCAGCGTCTTCATCAGCGCCCTGCCCGTGTACAGTGCGGCCGCCAGCCCAGCCGGCCCGGCGCCGACTACGATCACGTCGCAGTCCCGCTTCATGGCTGCCTTCCTCAGTTGTTGTGCAGGCACGCCGCTTCGCACACGCCCGTTGGCCTGTCGCTCAGAGCCTTCTCTCGACCTCCTCCTGAAGCTCCTCCAGCTCTCCCTCGGCGTACTCCAACTGCCGCCAGCCGAGTTCGAACCCGTCGTCGGGCTTGCGGGGGATGACGTGCAGGTGGACGTGAGCGATCTCCTGCCCGGCCGCCTCGCCGGTGTTCTGCAGGATGTTGAACGCCGGGCTGTCGGTGGCCGCGGTGACGGCTGCCGCCACGCGTTTGGCAACGAAGATGGTCGTGTGCAGCTCGTCCTGCTGCAAGTCCAGGAAGCTGGCCACGTGGCGCTTTGGCACCACCAGTGCGTGGCCGGGGTTGACCGGGTTGATGTCCAGGAAGCTGAGGACCTTGTCGGTCTCGATGAGCTTCGCGGCGGGTATGTCGCCCTCGACTATCCTGCAGAAGATGCACTCGGCCATCTAACTCCCTCCCGTTTGGGAACACCCCTTTCGCGGCCCATTATACGCCGGGCCACCGGCGCCCGAAAGCTCGGACCAGCTACTCGGCCGGCGGGCCGGTGGTAGGCTCCGGGGCCGTTGGGACGTACAGCTCCGGCGGGGACGGAGTGGATGTCACGCTCTCCGCCGGTTGCGGGCGCATCCTGCGCGCAATGGCCCAGCCGGCAATGGCGAGCAGGATGAGCAGCACCACCACCAGCAGCCACTGCCGGCGCGGCGTGCCCGTGGCGCCAGGCGGGTAGGGCTCGTGGCGCGTGAACTGCTTCCGCTGCGCCCGGTTCAACCTCATGCGGGCGTTGATGGCCCAGCCGCAGCCCTCCAGCAGCGCGCTCAGGTCACGCCGCCTCAGCTTGACGGCCGCCACAATGGCCGTCGGCAGCATCACCAGCGCGACAACGACCAGCAGCGCCAGCAGAATCTGCTGATACCCCAGCCCCGACAGCGTCTTGGTGATAAAGGCAAAGGCGGAACTGAGGGCGGCGATGGAGACGCTGGCGCCGACCAGCAGGTCGCGCCGAGAGGCCGAGGCCTGCGCGGCCGACAGGGTCTGCGCCTCCGCCGGCGCGCCCTGCTCTACCGTCTGGGCCACGCCCTGCTGGACCTGCTCGGTGGTGCGGGCCAGGCGCGATTCCAGTGCCTTCTCGGCTCCGGACGAAATGGACTCGATCTTGCCCGCTATGAACCGTCCCAGCCGCACGAACGGCGACAGCAGTGCCTCCTGGAAGCTAATGGGGTTCTCGATCATCTCCACCACCCGTGCGCCGTAGTGGCGGCCGGCCGTGTCGTAGAAGACCCCCCGCTTGCCCACGCACAGGTTGCCCACCGTCCCGGAGGTCGCCGGGCAAGCCACGATGAACCGGTCCGATTCGTCCATGCGCGTGACCGACAGGTAGAGGACGTACATTCGGCTGGTCCTGGCGACCTGGCGGTGTTCCTCCATATTCCCCACGCGCACGGCGAAGTTGAACCACCGCCCGTCCATGACCAGCGACCCCATCTCGAATAGCGCGCGGGCCTGCGGGTCGTAGAGGTCGGGGAAGCTGACGAAGTTGTTCACAAGCTGCATAAGGTGCTTGTGGTAGAGCAGGAGTTTCTTCAGCTCGCGGGCCCGGGCGACCTGCTCGGCGGCGCGTCGGTCCGCCGCCAGCAGCTCGTGCGCCCTCTCAGTGTGGCCTCCCTCCAGGTAGGTCTCCAGCTTCTCCCGGCCCAACTGCTCGACATCCTCGCCGGGCTTCTCGGACAGCCAGGACGCGTGTGCCGAGTAGAACTCGACTATCGCCTGCCAGTCGTCTTCAGTAAGCTGCTCCCGCTCTCCCAGCACGGGCTCGATCGCCCGTCGGCGCAGCCCGTCCAGCGCTTCTTCATAGTGCGGGTTGACGCCACTGGTCAGGGGCAGCCGGCAATCTGCGTTCGGCTCGGCCAGCGGGGCGCGCTCCAGGGCCGAACGGACGGCGTCGGCCGACTCCGCCTCCGGGGTGGCCTCGGGCCCGACGGACCGCCCGAAGAACCGCAAAGCTCGGCAGTGGGCGAAGAATTCCTCCACCCTCTCCCGCACAGACTCCAGGGCGGCGTAGGCCTCCGGCGTCCGCTCCGCCAGCGGCATGATGGCCTCCCGCTCGGGGGAGCCCTCGTCGGCGCGGGCGAGCCAGGCCACCCGCTCCGCCGCCCGCTCCATGAAGCGCTTCAGATGGTCCTCGGTGATGCCCGCGCGGCCGATGCGGTCCTCCGCCCCGCCCGTGCAGGCCAGCACGTCCGCGAGGAACTGCCGAAGGTCCTCCTCCCCGGCCGCCTCCGGCGGGATGACTCCGTCGCCGTTGATGGGCTGCTCGTCCAGGCTCCTCTCGAACGCCTCGATGTGGCGCAGTCGGACGGACTTCCGGTCGCTCGCGCCGACGGCGTCCAGCAGGTAGCGCATCGTGCCGGCGAGCTGCTGGGCCTGTTCCTGTTCCTGTCGCAGCATGTCGGGGCTCACTTCGTCGGTGCGCTCGGCCAGCCGGCTCGTGTCGGCCAGGCGGGCCAGGAGCCAGCGGATGGCCGCGCGCAGCTCGTCGCAGCGGATCTGCCCGTTGCTGTCGGTGTCAACGAGCCGCAGGAACTCGGCGTTGGTGTTCAAGGAAGCGATGGGGGCGCTGGTGGCGATCCACAGCGCGTCGTTCAGCTCCAGCACGGCGCGCAGGTCCTCGGCGGTGCGGATGCGCAGGTGGTAGGTGCGCCCGTATCGCTCGAAGTGCATCGTGCCCTCGGCCATGCGATATTCCCCCTTTGGGCAGGCGCCGCCGGTCGGTGTCCTTATAGCCGATTGCGCGGACCGGCTCAACCGGGCGTGCCGCTTGACTTTCGGGCCGGGCCGGTTATTTGTTACATTGCGCTGCTGGCGCCACATCACCGACCGAACGCAGAAACCCCCGAAGGAACGCACATGGCTGGTTCATCCCGACTGCGACTGCGCTATGTGATTGTCGTCCTGGTGTTCCTGGCCATCCTGGGGGTGCCTTTCTTGCTGCGTCCCCGCAGGGAGGAGCCGGAGGCGGAGGCACGTACGCTGGTGATCGTCACGCCCCATCCGGAGAATACGCGGCGCGAGTTCGAAAGGGCGTTCTCCGGCTACGCCCAGGAGGAGTTCGGCTACCCGGTGACCATCGAATGGCTGGACGTGGGTGGCACCCTACAGGCGCAGCGCTACGTGGACGACCAGTTCGAAGCGAGCCCGGACGGCATCGGCATAGACCTGTTCTGGGGCGGCGGAGTGGACCCGTTTCTGCACTTCGTGCGCAAGGGCCATCTGCACGAGTGCTCCATCCCGGAGGACATCCTGTCGCGGATCCCGCCCAAGTGCGCGGGCATGGATGTTTACGACCCCGAGATGCGCTGGTTCGGCACCTGCATGGCGGGCTTCGGTCTGCTCTACAACATCGAGGTGCTCGAGCGGCTGGGCCTGCCCCGGCCGCAGGAATGGGCCGACCTGGGTCGGCCAGAGTACTACACCCACGTCAGCTCGGCCGACCCCCGCCAGAGCGGTTCCATGCACATGTGCTACGAGATCATCTTCCAGGCATACGGCTGGCAGAAGGGCTGGGCGCTGGCCGCGCGCATCGGGGCGAACTGCCGCGGCTTCACCGGGTCGGCCAGCGACGTGCCGCGCGAGGTGGCCACCGGCGAGGCGGCCTGCGGGATGGCCATTGACAGTTACGGCCTGCGGGCGGTGGCGGAGGCCGGCGAGGACAGGATGGGGTTCCACCTGCCCGAGGGGCTGACGGTGGTCAACCCGGACGCCATCGGCGTGCTGAAGGGCGCGCCGCACCTGGAGCTGGCCGAGCGGTTCGTGGCCTTCTGCCTCTCGGAGAGGGCGCAGAAGCTGTGGATACTCCAGAAAGGCGCGCCCGGCGGGCCGCGTGAGTTCCAGCTCTACCGCATGCCGGTCATACCCGACCTGGCCGACAAGTACGCCGAATACGCGGTCGTGAAGCTGGACCCGTTCGACTTCGAGGGCGCCATCGAGTTCGACACGGACAAGATGAGCCGCCGCTGGCGGATAGTCAACGACCTGTTCGGGGCGCGCATCATTGACGTGCACGAGGAGCTGGCGGCCGCCTGGGAGCGTGCGCGCCGACTGCCCGAGGAACATCCGGACCTGGAACGCCTGCTGGCGCCGCCCGTCACCGAGGAGCAGATGATGGAGCTGGCGGCGGGGAGGTGGGACGATGCCAGGTTCCGCGCTGACACCATCGCCGGATGGTCCGCCGGGGCGCAGCAGCTCTACGACCGCATCGCAGGGGGAAACTGATGGTCAGCGTCACCTTCGAGGGCGTGACCCGGCGCTATGGGGACACCGTGGCGGTGGCCGACGTATCGTTCCACGTCCAGCGCGGGGAGCTGTTCTTCCTGCTCGGGCCGTCCGGGTGCGGCAAGACGACCATCCTGCGGCTCATCGCGGGGTTCCTCGCGCCAGACCAGGGGCGCATCTTGTTCGACGACCGGCCCATTGACGACGTGCCCGCCCACCGGCGCAACACGGGCATGGTGTTCCAGAGCTACGCGCTGTGGCCGCACATGGACGTGGCAGAGAACGTGGCCTATGGGCTCCGCGAGAGGCGGGTGGACGCGCAGGAGCGCGAGAAGCGGGTCCGCCAGGCGCTCGGCACCGTGCGCATGGAGCCATACAGCGACCGGATGCCGAACCAGCTCTCCGGCGGCCAGCAGCAGCGCATCGCTCTGGCCCGCGCGCTGGTCATCGAACCGGACGTCGTCCTGCTGGACGAACCCCTGAGCAACCTGGACGCACGCCTGCGCCTGGAGATGCGCAACGAGATCCGCCGGATACACGCCGAGACCGGCATCACCATGATCTACGTGACCCACGACCAGAAGGAAGCCCTCTCGATGGCCCGGCGCATGGCCGTCATGAGCATGGGCCGGGTCCAGCAGGTGGCCGAACCGCGGGCCGTCTATCGCCGGCCGGCCAACCTGTTCGTGGCGGAGTTCATGGGCGAGGCGAACATGATCCCCGGTGAGCTGCGCGAGGTCTCCAACGGGCTGGGCACGGTCGAGACAGCGGTTGGGCCGCTGGTCGCGGCCCTGGGGGAGCGCGTCCCCGCCGAAGGCGAGGAGGTGGTCTGCATGATACGCCCCGAGTGCATGAAGCCAACGCCCGGTGAGCCCAACGCCCTGCGCGCGCGGCTCGAGGACAGCGTGTACCTGGGCGAGGTGGAGCAGCTCAAGCTGACCTGCGCGGGTCTGGCGCTTTCGGTCCTGAACGCCAACCCCGGGGCCTCGCCCCCCTCGGTGGGTGAGGAGATGGCGCTGCACTTCAGCCCGGAGGACGCCGTGATCCTGCCCCAGGCCTCCCGGGAGCAGTCGTGAAGCTCACCCGCGTCGCGTTGCTGGCGGTCGTTCTGGCGGTGCTGGGGGCATTCCTGTTCTACCCGCTGCTGTATTCCTGCCGCGGCGCGTTCGTGGTGGAGGGCGAGTTCACGCTGGCCTTCTTCCAGTACCTCTACAGGGACACGCTGACGCGGCAGTCCATCCTGAACAGTTTCGCCCTCGGGCTGGTGGTCACAGTCGCCACCGCCGCCATTGCCCTGCCCCTCTCGCTGGTCATGGTGCGCTACCGGTTCCCGGCGAAGGGTCTGCTGGCGGGGCTGCTGCTGCTTCCCATGGTCATGCCGCCGTTCGTGGGCGCCATCGGCATGAGACAGGTGCTGGCGCGGTTCGGGTCGGTGAACCTGCTGCTGATGCACGCCCGGCTCATATCTCAACCGATAGACTGGCTGGGCGGCGCGCGGTTCTGGGGCGTGGTGCTGATGGAGGTGCTGCACCTCTACCCCATCATGTACTTGAACTTCGCCGCCGCGCTGGCCAATGTGGACCCCGCCCTGGAGGAGGCGGCGGTGAACATGGGCTCCGGCGCCCTGCGGTTGTTCCGGCGCATCACGCTGCCGCTGATGATGCCGGGCATCTTCGCCGGTTCGGTGATAGTGTTCATCTGGGCGTTCACGGACCTGGGCACGCCGCTGGTGTTCGGCTACCGGCGCGTGGTGCCGGTGCAGATCTTCAACCAGGTCACCGAACTGGCGGCCAACCCGCACGGCTACGCCCTGGTGGTCGGGGTGCTGGCCATGACGGTGCTGGTGTTCATCGCCGCCAAACGCGTCTTCGGCCTGCGCGCCTACCAGTCCATGACCAAGGGACGCACCGGACGCGGCGAGCAGGCCGCCGGGCCGGTCGGCTCGGTAGCCATCATCGGCCTCATCCTGGCGGTGGTCGGGCTTGCGTGCCTGCCGCACGCGGCCGTGGTGCTGACTTCCCTGCGGGACGAGTGGTTCATGTCCGTCCTGCCGCAGAGCTACACGCTGGAGCACTTCCGCGACGCGCTCGGCCACCCCTACACTCTCCCGGCCATCCGCAACAGCATCGTTTACAGCGGGTTCAGCACGGTGGTGGACCTGGCTCTGGGCATCACGGTGGCCTACCTGCTGGTGCGGCACCGGTTCTGGGGGTCGGATGTGCTGGACGCGGTGGTCATGCTGCCGCTGGCCATCCCGGGGCTGGTGCTGGCGTTCGGCTACGTGGCCGCCTACAGCGGCACGCCGCTGGACCCGCGCGCGAACCCGACGGTGCTGCTGGTGATGGCCTACGCCGTGCGACGCCTGCCCTACATGGTGCGAGCGGCATACGCCGGGTTTCAGCAGGTGAACGTGGAGCTGGAGGAGGCCGCCGTCAACATGGGCTCACCGCCGCTGAAGGCCATGCGCAAGGTGACGGTCCCCCTGGTCAGCGC
This sequence comes from uncultured candidatus Brocadiaceae bacterium, assembly GCA_964346565.1. Lineage (GTDB taxonomy): Bacteria > Planctomycetota > Brocadiia > SM23-32 > SM23-32 > JAWOCH01. Next base: position 11,167 of record CAYFVS010000174.1, read on the forward strand.
GAACCTGGTGGCCGGCGGCATTCTGGTGTTCTCCTTCGCCATGCTGGAGGTCAGCGACAGCCTGATTCTGGCGATGAAGGAGGAGTTCTACCCCATTACGAAGGCCATCTACGCGCTGATTCAGCGCATAGAGGACGGCCCCTACATCGCCAGCGCGCTGGGTGTGTGGGCGATGCTGTTCCTGGGGGTCTCGCTGATAACGGCGGGCCTGCTGCTGGGGCGGCGCATGGGGCAGCTGTTCCGGGCGTGACGAGCCATCTGCGTTGGTCGCAAGCTGTCGTTGCATAAGCGGTTGCGCGGAGGCCGGGGCAGTAGCTATCCCATATTGGGCCCACCCACCCTTGACAATCCGCGCTATACGGCTATACTGTATCCGATGCTGCCGGACTCACAGACTGCCGAGCCGCTCCGGAGGCCCCCAGTCGGTGCCGATCTCACCTGCCGGGCATGTCGGTGAGTCAAGGGCTCTGACAAAACAAACTCCCCTGGAGGCCGTACATGGGCACCTGAGGGGGTGCATTCGGCCTGGAGAGCAGCCTGTCGGCATGAACGGAGCCGGGCGGTGCGGGCAGAACCGTGAGTTCTCGCGCCGCCGGCGGAATGCTTCGCCCCTTCGGCCCGCAACTGCCTCCACAGCGCAGGTGCCTCTGGCCTTCGTTCGCTTGACAAGGCCGGCGGCCCCTGTACAATGTCGTGTTCTCTGCTAAGGAAACCCCCTGCGGGGCCTGGCGATGCGTGTTGTTCGCGTTCCGCTCCTCATGCTTGCGGCCGGTTGCGCAGTTCTCGTCTGCGGCTGCGGCGGCGAACCGCTCGGCAAGACGCCCAAGGAGAAGCTCACCACCGGATGGCGGGCCTACTCGACGGGCGACTGGGACTTCGCCGTGCAGGCATTCAGAGGCGTAGAGAAGACCCCCGGGGCCAGCCCGGCCGAGCAGTTTTCCGCGGCGTTGGGCCTGGCCACGACCTACCACCAGCAGCCCAGCTCCGACCTTGGCGCCGCGCGCGATTACTACAACCGGCTGCCCGAACTCGACCCGTCCCGAGGCGCCAAGCTGAGCCTGCTGGGACTTGCGCGCATTGACCTGAAGGAAGGCAGCCGGGACCGGGCCATCGAGAAGCTGGAGCAACTCCGCAGCGAGTTCCCGGATACTGTGGAGGCCGACGAGGCGACCATTCATCTGGCTGGCATCCTGTTCGATAGCGGGAAGGACAAGAGCGCTCCCGGCGGCTTCGCCCTGCCGCCACGTGAAGACGTCCAGCGGGGCATCGGGGCTCTCCGGGAGCGACTGGACAAGCGCCCGGACAGTCCGCTGGCGTCCATCATGCACAGGATGCTCGCCGGCAAGCACGTCGAGCAGAAGCAGTGGGCGAGGGCGGTCGAGCATCTGCGGGCAGCCCTGAGGGCGGGCATCACGTCCAGCCGGACCGAGAGCGCGATCCTGTGGCAGATCGCGCGCATCGCCGAGATGGAGCTGGAAGACTATCCACTGGCGGCCGACTACTATCAGCGGTTCATCAATGCCTCCCGACGGCACGTGCTTTACTACCGGGCGCATCTGAGCCTGGAGCGGGTCAAGGAGTTGATGGCTAAGCAACCACAGTGAGGTCACATTGAGCCCTGACTGGTCCAGACTGAAGAAGTATCCCGCGCTGATGCTGCTGATCGCCACCTACCTGATCGCCTGCGTGGTGGTATTCGGCAACTGGTATCGTGCGCAGGGGGGTGCCGGCGAGCAGCGCAAGAAGGTGCTGCGGATGGCCCACTGGCAGCTTGAGCCCGGCATCCGCGACGCTCTGGACTGGGCCATCGGCGAGTATGAAGAGATCCATCCTGACGTGGAAGTGCGCCAGATACTGATCCCGGAGGAGGGCTATTTCCGCTGGGTGAACACGCAACTCATCGGCGGCACGGCGCCCGACATGATTGAGTGCGGCCTGGGCGGGGCGCCGGAGCTGTGGCGGAAGTTCTACGCGCGCTACTTCCTGCCCCTGGGGGAGTACGTGGACGAGCCTAATCCCTACAACGAAGGCACCGAGTATGCGGATACTCCGTGGCGGCTGACCTACTTCGATGAGATGGAAGGCGGCTACGAGGAGGAACTGCAGACCTACTTCCGCGTGGGTCTGAGCGCCTTCACCCAGCGGATGTACTACAACCGCGAGATGATCCACGAGGTCTGGCCGGCCGAGCAGAAGGGCACTGACTTCCCCACCACCTTCGAGGACTTCGTTGGCGTCTGCCGGAAGCTGAAGGCGCGGCACGGGGAAGGGTTCGTCCCCATCGCCGGCTCTCAATACTCCTTCGACCGGATCATCGATACCTACCGCACGGC
>CAYFVS010000175.1:0-9037 GCA_964346565.1 uncultured candidatus Brocadiaceae bacterium
ACCATGGCCGTCGGCGTGGCCAGCACGAAGGCGCACGGACAGGCGATCACCAGCACCGCCACCGCCCTGGCCTGGTCTCCGGTGAACACATAGACCGCGAAGGCCACCATCAGGATCAACGGGGTGTACCAGGCGGCGTAGCGGTCAATCAGTTGCATGAAGGGCGTGCGCGTCTGCTCGGCCTCCAGGATCAGCCGCTTGACCTTGCCCAGGGTAGTGTCCTCGCCCACCCGGGTGACCTCCACCTCGACGGCGCCGGTCAGGTTGTGCGTGCCGGCGAAGACCTCGTCCCCCTGCCCCTTGTCGGCGGGCAGGGACTCCCCGGTGATAGTCGCCTCGTTGATGGTCGTCTGGCCGATGGCGATACGCCCGTCGGCGGGCACGCGGTCGCCGGGCCGCACGCGCAGCCGGTCTCCCGGCTTCAGCTCGGACACCTCGACGGTCCGTCCGGAGGCAAGCTCGGCCGTCGGGGGAGTCAAGGTCATCAGTTTCTCCACCGACTCCCGCGCGCCGGCGGCGGTCTGCTGCTCTATGAGCGTGGCCAGCAGCATGAAGAAGGCGATGACGCCGGCCACCTTGTAGCCGCCCATCTTCATCTCCGGGTCGCCCAGGGCGAAGGCGGCCACCACGGCCACCGCCACCAGCACGGTCATGTGCATGCGGCCGCGGCGGACCTCGTGCAGAGCGCTCAGTATGATGGGAGTGGCCAGGATGATGGCGCCGATGAACGCGCTGATCGCCCCGATGGCCGGCTTGTCCCGGAACAGGATGCCATCCGCCAGATAGGCGTTCGCCACGATGACGCCGCCGACGAACGTGACGATCAGGCGGCTCTGGATCGAGCCCACGTGCTCGTGCTCAAGTGCATGATGGGCTTCGAGTTCGGCGGTTGTGTCAGACACCTTTCGTATCCCCTTTCATCCGACTGAGTTGAGCCGGTGCGCTGGGCTAATCTCCCGACGCACCGCCCTGCTGCTGTTGCGGCACGGGAGGGACCCTGTTGAACATGACCCTCAGCTCCCGCTGGCTGCCGTCGCCTGTGCGATGCAGGACGAAGGCGCCGGGGGATTTGCCGACGACTTCCTCGATGGCCCGCTTGTAGAAGCGGTCCAGCAGGATGGTCCGCACCTCGGGCGATTCGTTGTAGATGGGCAGTATCCGCTGCAGGGTTTCGGCGTCGGCTTTCGCGGCTCGCACCAGCATGGCGCGCTCGCCCTGGGCCTCGCCGAGGATCTCGGCCTTCTGTGCTTCGGCCTCCTGGACTATGCGGCTGTAGGCGGTCTGACCCTCCTGAACCATCTGGTTCTTCCTGCTGACAGCGTCCTGGGCCTGGAAGAACCAGCGTCTGACGGCTTGGGGTTCGCTGGGGTTCTTCGCGTCCTGCACCTCGGTGGCCTCCACTGCCACCAACTCCAGGCCGATCGGCATGGCCGCCTGATCCTCGAACCGCTGAATCCGCTTGCGCAACTCCTGCTCGATGCGGCTGAAGAGCCCCTCCCGCTCGATGACGTCCATCACGTGCATCGTGCCCACCACCTTGCAGGTGGCAGCCTGCAGCAGTTGGCGCAGCACCTCCTCCGGCTTCCAGATACCGAACTTGTATGCAATGGCGCCCTCATTGTCGTCGCGCACGCGGTAGCGGGCGCGCAGTTTCATGTGCACGACGTTCACGTCACCGGTGATCAGGTAGCCGTCGCGGCGCACGTCCAGGCCCGTGAAGACGCCCTGCTTTTGTGTCACGTCGGTCTGGCCGGGCCAGAACTCCTGGTCCAGGGCGAGGGTCTTCTCTTCGGTGGAGACGAACTCCACCTTCTCGAACGGCCAGCGGAAATGCAGCCCCGTGCCGGGACGTATTACCGTATTGTCTGGAACCAGCCGCCCGAAGCGGAGCCTGAAAGCGACCCGCGAGGGTCGAACACTGAAAACGCCCCTGCCCAGATAGACCGCCACCATCACCAGGATGACTATCTTCAGGAACAGGAAGCTGGTCTTCAGGGCGTCAGCCAGGGCTTTGCTGCCCGTCTCTTCGGACAGCTCTGACTCGAGCTCAGCCTCTGGCTGTTCGGCCTGTTGCTGTTCGATGGGTTTGTCGTCGTTGGCCATGGCCTATTCCTCCGAGGCCGAGCTGAACGCCTTCTCGGTGGCCTGGAGTAGATCCGCCATCCTGCCGGGGGTCGCTTCCTCCAGTTGTCCCCCTCCGATGCCCTCTTCGAACGCGATGAACGGCTCCGACTTGGTGCTCAGCACAAGGGTGAGGGGCTGGTCGCGATCGGAGGCGCTGGCAGCGATGCGGCGGATCGCCTCCAAGCGGCGCAGGAAGATAGCCAGGCCCTGGTTCTTGGCGAAGGTATCGTAGTACTCGGCCGCTTCCGCCTCGGCCTGCGCCCTGATGTGGGTGGCGCTGGCGTTGGCCTCGGCGATGATCTTGTCCTCCTCCTCACGCGCCTCGGCTACCTTCTCCCGCTTCAGCCGCCGGCCCTCCGAGCGCAGTTCCTCCGCTATTCGCTGGCGCTCCTTCTGCATCCGGCGGAACACCGCCTGCGTCGTCTCCTCCGGCAGGGTAACCCACATGATGCCCAGGGAGCACACCTCGATGCCGTAGGCGTTCTCCTTCGACGCAAGAGTCCGGCGGACGTTGGCAAGTATCTCCTTCTCGATCTGGTCAAACTGCAGTTCGTCCCGGTCCGTGTTGACCACGTTGCCCAACGTGTGGGTGCCGAACACGACAGCCGTCTCGTTGCCCACGAGGTTCTTCAACCTCTGGCCCGCCGTCGTCAGGTCGCTGCCCAGGCTGTTCTCGAAAGCCACCGGGTCCACCACGCGCCAGGTGGCATAGACGCGCGGGATGATCTGGTTGTTGTCGGGCAACTGCTGCTGGGTCAGCGGCCCTTCCAGTGTGCGGATGCGCTGGTCGTACTTCTTGACTTTGTCAATGGGATAGGGCCATTTCAGGAACACGCCGGCCCTGCGGACGACCTCTGCGTCCTCTGTGCCGGGCGGCAGTTGCAGAGGGGCCTGGTCGGCAAGGCCCACGCTGGGGCGGATCACCTTCCTGACCTTGTTGAACCGATACAGGACCGCCATTTCGTCCACCCGGACGCTGAAGCACACCAGGTACGCCAGCAGGCCGAGGCAGACTGCACCGACAACGGCTACTGTCAGTTTCGATTCCTTCATCCGGTCACTCCTCCGTCACGTCGAGGTTCAGTAGCTGCGGGCGGATGCGCTGCTGCATGTCTATGATGTCCACTTCGCTGGCCGTCTGAGGCACAACGAAGATGTGCTGGCCCTTCAGCACGTCTTCCAGCGTGTCAAAGTAACTGCGGAACATGTAGACCAGCGGCGCCTTGGCATAGGCGGTCAACTGCATGAGGAACTGCTCCTTCTCCGCCTTCGACTGCGCAATGAGCTTCGCCGCATACCCAGTGGAGAAACTGATCATCTCCGCGTAGAAGGCCCTGGCGCTGTTGACTGTTTGGACCTCCTCTATCTGCCCTTCCAGCACGGCCGCTTCCTTATCTTCCAGGGCCGTGACCACGTCCTCGTAGGCGCGGGCCACTTCCGGCGGCGGATGCACGGCGTTGATGCCACAGAACACTACCTCTATCCCCATCCCTTCCCGGTCGGCCGCCCTTTGCAGCATGTCGTGGAACCTGGCCACGGTATCCCCGCGCTCCTGGGCGACCCACTTGACGAAGTCCTGGCTGGCGCCGATGCGGTACAGACTGCGGTAGGCCAGCTTCTTGATGTGGTCGTCCAGGTCCTGCTGCTGATAGCAGTGGATGAAGGCCGCGCGCGGGTCCACCATGCCGTCCTCGTTGAGCTTCGTGCGGTAGTGCACGTTGGCTTCCAGGCGGGCCAGGTTCACCTCGGGTGCCTCGCTCGCCCGGGCCGTGTCCATCTGGGCGGCCGCCGTCTGCATCGGGGTCTCGGCGGGAATCGCCCCCTCCTCGGGCAACCGGGCAGTGCTGGGCACAAGGAAGTTCACCTCGTAGCCCTTGATGGGACTGATGTGACGCTCGCGCCACAGGATCACGTCCGGCTCGCCAGTCACGTCTATGTCGCCCTCGAACAGGTAGCTCCATCTGCCGGCCGTCGGCTCGTAGACTTTGCCCATGGTGACATTGCGGACCCGGTATGCCGGCACGAAGCGAGCCACGCTGATGGGCCAGGGCCACTTCAGGTAGTAGCCCGGCTGAAGCGGGGTGGCCAACAGGCCCCGCTCGGCATCCTGGGCGCTGACGTGGGCCACACCCAGCGTCTCCACGAAGGCCACTTCCTGCTGGTCCACGACCACCACCGCGCTCAGCAGCCACAGCGCCAGCACCTGCACCAGCACCAGCGGCACGATGGCGCGCTCCATGAAGCGGTAGAACCAGGTCTCGCTGACCTTGAAGCCGAACTGGTAATCCAGCGTAGTGGCCACCGTCTTGAGCACGCCTTCCGGCTCTGCAAACAGGCTCAGCAGCCGGCTGTCGTAAGGTGGGCGCCTTTCCTGGCCCGGCACGCGGGGCCGGTAGATGTCCAGCATCAGGTTCAGCAGCAGTTCCACTCCCACGAGAGCCATGATGGCCGGAATCAGGTAGGTCACAGCCACTTCCGGCCAGAACACCTCGAAGTGGTAAAGCGTGGCAGCCACGGCAATCAGCACGCAGGCGATCACGTTGCCCAGCATGTAGCCGCCGGCTGCCCGCAGCAGCCGGAAGCCCCGCACCTGGGCCAGCCCGGCGGCGTACTTGCCCACCAGGAACCCCACGAACGCGATGCAGACCATGCCCAACAGCAGCGTTATGGGCTCCCGCATCACCGGCAGGTCAGCGCCCCAGACGGTGGAGACGATCGAGTAGGCGAAATACAGCAGCCCGCCGCTCAGGGCGATGGTCACCACGGGCACGACGTACTTCTCGAATATCAGCAGGCCCGTGCTGGCCCGCATCGTGTCCAGCTCAGTCTCCTCGAAGATCTCCTCGCTCAGCCGGCGGGCCCGCAGCTCCTCCATCTCTTCCCGCTCCTCGCGGGCCAGACGCCGCTGCCGCCCGTGAATCAGCACCACCAGCCACACGCCGGCGCCCAGGGCAAGATGCCACAACTCCGCCTGAACCGCGGCACTGCCGATCTGGACGCTCAGAATCCAACACACCAGCACGAAGACGGCCTGAAGCAACAGGCCCATCACGGCCGTGTATTCGAGTTTCCTCGGGCTTGCCATCGTCTCAGTTTCCCTCCACGCTCACGGAATTTCGACTACACGACCTCGCGTCGCTCAAACAGGAAGGCGGCAAAAGCAACCATCGCCGCGCAGTAGCCGCCTGCGTAGCCCGCCGCCGTCCACAGGTAGCGCAACGGCACAATCGGCACCTCGTGCATCAGAGCGTCTCCCACCCAGAAGACCTGAAGGTTCGGCACGATGAACTGCGCTATCCGCGCGGGAATGGACGTGTCCGCGAACTGCCCAAACAGGAACTGCGAAATCATGCCCACGAAGAAGACCACTATGCAGATAATCGCATTCAGCATCACGTTCACCCGGGTGGACGCAACAAGTGCCACAGAACTTATCACCCAGACCCCCAGCCAAACCAGGCCCGCCGCCGTGGCCACCTCAGCCAGGTAGCGGTCCAGGTAGACCTGCGGGACCAGGTCCAGGCCCCACTCGGGCGTGATGAGCAGCATCAGCCCCATGGACGCCGCGTAGAGCAGCGCCCCGAAGACCACCGCTGTACTGGAGAAGGACCAGCGGTAGAAGTAATTGCAGTAGACGCCTATCGCCACGGCCAGGAAGAACGGCGCGATCACAGCGATCATCGCCGGCCAGTCGGCCTCGTAAGCCGCCGAGGTGGGAACGCCGATGCGCAACGTGATGAACAACGTCAGGCTCAGCAACCACCCGGCTGTTGCTATGGCCATCGTGACGCCCACGAACTTGGCGACCACGAACACCGCTCTGCCGACCGGCTTGCTGAGTATGGCCCCCACGGTCTGGCTTTCGATCTCGCGGCTTATGGTCTGCGTCACGCTCAGCACCGATATAGCGATCCCCAGCAGGATCATAGTGGCCAGCGCGATGTCCACCATCAGCTTCTCGTCCTCCACCAGGCTGAACATGGTGACGGCGGGCGAGAAAGCAATCATCGCCATGCCCATCGTCAGGAGGATGACGTAGACCGGCTGACGGATGATCTCGATGAACGAGTTCTTGGCGATGGTCCACAGACTGGCGAGCAATGCTGCTCCTCCCTGGTCGGCCGCTGCCGGTACGGACGCAGTAATATCGGCAGGGCGTTTCTGTGCCGGTTAGTGCAACGGGGCACCGGAAGGTTCAAACGGTTTTGCGCCCCGCCCGGGGCGGCGCTTACGACTCCAGAGCGGCCAGCAGTTCCGCCGGCCCGGCCGCGGCGCCGCTTTCCTGCAGGCGCGCCATGGCTGCTTCGCCCGGATGCGGCGCCGCACCAGCCCGGCGGAAGAACTCATTGCGGGCGACCACGTCGTCGCCGAAGTGCCCCCCGGCCCAGTCGGTGGTGTAGCCGACTCCGGCGGTCATCATCAGCAGCGTGTGGCCCCAGGCCGCGTGCGCGCCGTCCAGGAAGGCCTGCCGGTAGGGCTCCAGCTCGGGCGCGTCGAAGGTGTCCACGAACTTGCGGCCGTGCTTGTTCATCTCCGTGCCAGCCAGCAGGGGAAACTGCATCTCGATGGCCGCATCCAGGGCCTCGTGGAGTTTGCCCACCTTCAGGGCTTTCTCTTCGAGGTCGTCCAGGTTCCAGTTGCGGTCGGGCACGATGGTGATGAAGGGGATGCCCTTGCGGCGCCACAGACCGAACAGCTCGGCCGGGTCACGCTCGCCCTCGTGGGTGCCGTCCAGCCAGCCGCCGCTGGGAACCGCACCGCAGTCCAGTATCATCCGCAGCACCCGGTCCATCTGGGGGAAGCTGCCCTCCTCAGGTGCGGCGTATCCTACGCCGCCGTATTTCATCAGCCGGGTGCGGATAAGGGCCTTCAGCTCGACCGGACGCGCCAGCAACTCGCGCACCGTCCGGAGGGGCTCCTCCAGCTTCCGGCTCCAGAAGCGGGCCAGCTCATCGTCGTCGGGGAACGCCTCCCGTGCCCGCTGAGCGTAGGCCACCAGCATGTGACGCTCGGTTGCGTTGCCGGCGGGGGTCAGCGGCAGGACGTCCTCCTCGTAGTCAACCGAGACCGGCTCCAGGTGCTCGTTCACGCGGCGGACCATCTTCCGGTTGCGTCGTCGGGCGCACTCAGCCATCTGCGCCAGCGTCTCGGCCGCACGCGTGCCAGGCTCGGGCGGGCGCACGAACCCGGTGGAGATCAAGTAGGCCACCCCGGGCTCGTGAGGAGAGTTGGTCACCAGACCCTCCAGCTCCGGCACGAATACGCGCGTCTCGAACCCGGAGACGGTCTTCAGCCTCAGCAGTCGGCCGGCTTCCAGGAACTCCTCGGTCCCGTCCAGCACGTCGAAGTCCACTATGCCCGCTACCTCCAGCCCGTAGCGGTGGGCCTCATAGGCGAAGCGGCTGGGCGAGTAGCCGTAGGCGTTATAGGAGTAGAACGTGTGGACGTGGACATTCACCTCGGGGCGGCGCTCCGGCAGCTCGTCCGGGGGGTAGCGGGCGGCAAGGGCCTCCAGCGCGCGGCGGCGCGTCCGGGCGTCGAAGCTGTCCAGGTCGGCCACGAGCTTCTCCGTGCTTCTGTCCATGAAAGGCCGCCCTTGCAGGGGAAGTTCCTCATGCAGCGCGGGCAAGACTGTAGGCCAGCGGTCTTCCGGGGTCAAGCACAAGGGCAGACGCGAGACGTGGGTCTGAGGCACGGCCAGCCGCCGGACAGTGGACCTGCGCCGAGGCACGAAGCCTGTCCGCAGTCAGTGCCGCTGCCGTCTACGGCACCTCAAGCCTGCCGCCTCAGGCTTCGCGCCCGCCGTTGTTGACATGTCCGGCGCCGTTGGCCTATATTCCGCATGTCACGCTGCTACACGGGGGGCGTATGAAGGGCCACGGCGAGCAAGCGAAGCGCGTTGTCATTGTGGGCGCCGGCTCAGTTGGCTCGACCTTCGCCTACACGCTGATGAACAGCGGCCTGGCCGAGGACATCGTCCTGATTGACGTGGACGAGGAGAAGGTCGAGGGCGAGGTGATGGACCTGAACCACGGGCTGTTCTTCGCGCCGCCGGTCAGCATCTGGGCGGGAGACTACTCCGACTGCGCAGCGGCACACGCGGTGGTCATCACGGCTGGCGCCGCGCAGGAACCCGGTGAGTCCCGCCTGGACCTGACGGGGCGCAATGCGGGAATCTGTCGCTCCATCCTGGACCAGGTCGTCGAGCAGACGCGGGACGCGGTGATCGTGATGGTGACCAACCCGGTGGACGTGTTGACCTACGACGCCATCCGGCACTCGGGGCTGCCCTGGAAGCAAGTGGTCGGCTCGGGCACGGTGCTGGACAGCGCCCGGTTCCGCTTCCTGCTCAGCGACCACTGCCAGGTGGACCCGAGGAACGTCCATGCCTATATCCTGGGTGAGCACGGGGACAGCGAGGTGGCCGCGTGGAGCATGACCCACATGGCCGGCGTGCCGATGGACCGGTTCTGCGCCCTGTGCGGCGAGTGCGACTTCCAGCGCAGGCGCCAGCGGATGGTCGAGCAGGTCCGCGACTCCGCCTACCACGTCATCGCCGCCAAGGGCGCCACGTACTACGGCATCAGCCAGGCCCTGCTGCGCATAGTCGGGGCCGTCCTGCGGGACGAACACAGCGTGCTGACCGTCTCCACTCTGATCCACAACTACCTGGGCATTGAGGACGTGTGCCTGAGCATCCCCTGCGTGCTGGGGCGCACCGGCGTGGTGCGCCAGCTGAAGGTGGGCCTGTCCCAGACCGAGGCCGCCGACCTGCGCAGGAGCGCCGAGAAGCTCAAGGACGTACAGGACGCCCTGCCCGACTGAGCGGGCTTGAGTGACTGTAGAACGCTCCCTTCCGGGTCCTTTCAACACGGAGGCGCGGAGCACAGAAACGGCAGGACCGAAACACAAC
>CAYFVS010000176.1:0-13547 GCA_964346565.1 uncultured candidatus Brocadiaceae bacterium
GGCCGCTGTGGTGGTGCACGGCGCGTATAATGCCGTGGAGTTCGCCCTGTTGCGCGTGCCACAACTGATGGGCTAAGCGCCCACGGCTTCTGCGTGCAAATGCGGTCGCCAAACGTTACACTGTGCCCCCTTCGCCGCAACGGCTGCCACCGGAGACTGTGGAGCGCAACGATGAACACGAGCCCAGAGGCCATCGGGAAGCAGATGCAGAAGATCCAGCGCGGCGCGGCGGACGTCGTGCCGGAGCAGGAACTGGTCGAGAAGATCGGCCGGTCGCTGGAGACGGGACGGCCCCTGCGCGTGAAGCTGGGCCTGGACCCCACGGCGCCGGACATCCACGTGGGCAATGCCGTTCCGCTGCACAAGCTGCGCGTGTTCCAGGACCTGGGTCACCACGCCGTGCTGATCGTGGGTGACTACACGGCCACGGTAGGCGATCCCAGCGGTCAGGACGAGACCCGTCCCCAGCTTTCCCACGAGGAGGTGCTGGAGAACGCCCAGACCTACCTGGACCAGGTGGGCAAGATAGTGGACCTGGACGAGGGGGAGATACGCTACAACGGCGAGTGGTTTGGCGAGATGACCTTCGGCGAGGTCATCCAACTCGCCGCCCGGCTGACCGTCGCACGGTGCATCGAGCGGGACGATTTCGCCAAGCGGATGACCGCCGGCCAGCCCATCGGCCTGCACGAGCTGCTCTACCCCCTGATGCAGGCATACGATTCGGTCATGGTGCGCAGCGATGTCGAGCTGGGCGGCACCGACCAGGTCTTCAACATCCTGCTGGGTCGGGAGCTCCAACGGGAGGTAGGCCAGGAGCCGCAGGTCGCCGTCACCAACCCGCTGCTGGAGGGGCTGGACGGCGTCGAGAAGATGTCCAAGAGCAAGGGTAACTACATCGGCATCTGCGAGGACCCGAAGACCATCTTCGGCAAGGCTATGAGCATCAGCGACGAGCTGATGCAGAAGTACTTCATCCTGACCACCGACCTGCCGCTGGAGCGCATCGAGCATCTGCTGAGTCCGCAGGTGCACCCCCGCGACGCCAAGGAGGAGCTTGCTGCGGCGATCGTGCGCCGCTACCACGGGGAGGGCGCGGTCGAGGAGGCGCGGCGCTCCTTCGACCGGGTGTTCCGCCAGCACAAGCTGCCACGCGAGATGGCCGAGTTGGCCCTGCCGGCCGACGCTCTCTCGGACGGTAAGGTGTGGATCGTGGACCTACTGCGCCGCGCAGGCTACGCGGAGTCCAACAGCCAGGCGCGACGGCTGGTCGAGCAGGGCGGGGTGCGGCTGGGCCCACCGGACGGCCTGACGGCCGTGGAGGATCCGACGGCGGACGTTCAGGTGCGCGACGGCATGGTGCTGAACGTGGGCAAGCGCCGCTTCTGCAGGATAGCGCTGGGGAAGGACTGAGCAGGGGGGCAGGGAGCCGTGAGAGGCGGCGGACGGCAATGGGTGCGCAACTACCGCGACCTGGAGTTCTGGCGCAAGGCGATGTTCGTTGCGCGCGAGGTCTGCAGGATGTGAGCCGCATCCCCGAATCCCGAACGTTCCGGCCTCACCGCCCAGGCCCGCAGGGCCGCGATATCGGTCCTCTCGAACATAGCCGAAGGACGCGGGCGGGGGACCGATCGCGACTTCGCGCGCTTCTTGCACGTGGCCCGCGGCTCGCTGGCGGAGCTTGATGCATAGCTGACCCTCGCCCAGATGCTGGGCACCCGTCCCGTACGGACTTAGAAACTGGGTACGGATCAGCTGCCTGGGGAGTTGATGAACGGTGCGGGGTGATGTATGATGCGGCCTCGCCCGCCCGGGTTGGCCCCGCGTCAGAGGTCGCGCAGCCGTGCCCAGCGGCGCGTCCGCGTGCCAACCAAATGCATCTGAGGAGAGCGCAGAAAGGTGGCCCTGTCCCACTGGTTCAGACGGCACATGAGGGAGATGCTGGTGGCGGTGGCCATGCTGCTGATCGTTGGCTGGGGGGTTCTGCCGAACCTGCGCAGGATGCAGCAGCAGGAGGGCCGGGGGCTTGGCCAGATTCGGGGGGAGGAAGTCAGCCGGGCGGATGTTTACCACGCCCGGACCGTGCTCCAGCTTGTGCTGCGACTGGGCCTGATGGACGCACGGACGTACATGTCCATGGCCTACGGCGGGGTGAACCCTGGCACGCAGTCGTTCTACGTGCTGCTGTTCGGCCCGTTCCGGCAGTTCGTCTTCCCTGAGGGCAGCCGGCTGACCAGAGAGCCGGTGTGGCGGTATCTGGTCTTGCTGCGGGAGGCGGAGAAGGCCGGCGTTGAGGCAACGATGGCAGAGACGGAGCTGTTGCTGGCGGCGGTGCCCCAGCTGCGTGAAGGCGGCGACTTCAGCAGGGACAGGTACGCCAGGTTCCTGAGTTCAACCCGCTACAGGGACGCCGTCCTGACCCACTCGTTCAACGAGCTGGCCAGGATACTGAAGCTGATCGCGGCCCGACGCGCTGCCGTCTTGACGACCTATCCGGAGCGGTGGATGACCTACGCATTCCGAAACGAGCAGGCGCGCATCCGGTTCGTCGCTCTCGAGGGGGAGCTGTTCGCGCCCCTGGTGGAGCCATCCGAGGAGGAGCTTCGGGCATTCTACGAGGAGCGGAAGGACCGCCTGCCGGATCCCGATGAGGGCACCTATGGCTACATGGCGCCGGAGCGAGTACGGCTCGAGTACGCCATCGCGCCGGTTGAGCAGATCGCCGAAGGGGTTGAGGTCAGTCAGGAGGAGATCGGGGCCTACTACGAGGAGAACAAGGACGAGTACGCGGTGCCGGAGGAATCCCCCGGCCAGCAGACCAGCTACCGGAGCCTGGACGAAGTGCGGGGGCAGATCCTTGAGGAACTGACCATGGAGAAGGCCCGAGAGGAGGCCTACCGGCGCGTGGAGGCGGCGATGGCCGACCTTGCGGCTGCCGGCGAGAGCTACGGCGGCGGGCCACAGCCGCTGGGGCAGATGGCCCGGCGCCACGAGCTTCGCTACGAAGTGGCACGGATCGGGGAGGGCCGCGAGCTGCTCTCGAGGCAGGAGGTGACCGAGCGCGTGCCTGCCGGCGCCAGGGTGGCCGAGTTGGCCTTTGGCCCGCAGGAGAGCCTGTACTTCCCCACACAGATCGCGCCGCCCGACGGCCCGTTCATGATCGTGCAGGTGCTGGAGCACCGCAGCCCTGAGCAGCAGGAATTCCCCGACGTAGAGGAGCAGGTGCGGCAGGACTATCGCGTGGCGAACGGATTGGACCGGGCGGTGACCTTCGCCGAGAAGGTGAAGGCGCTGGCGGCGAAGGAAGGTTTGGCGGACGCGGCCGAGCAGATGCGCAGCCGCTTGACGGACCTGCTGGCAGGGGCCGGGGCGCCCGCTCAGGAGAGCGAGGAGCCGCTTCTGGCCGTCGAGGAGACCGAGGTGTTCACCCGCACGACCCGCCGCGTGCCCGGGCTGGGGGCCGAGGCGCCGGAGGTAGTCAAGCAGTCCTTCGCCCTGGAGCCCGGCGAGTTGGCCGTGGTGCGGGAAGGGCAGCCGGCCTCGCGGGCGTACGTCATCGAGGTTCTCGAGCGCCGGCCGGCCTCGCAGGAGGACTTCGCGCAGGCAGCCGGCTACCTACACACGCGCGAGCTGAACGTCCGGCAGCGCAGGGAGTTGGGCGCGTGGATGCACGGCCTGCTGGAGCAGTCAGAGCCCAGCCCCGACTTCACGGGATAGGATGCCATGCAGGTTGTCCGCTGGCCGGAGGAGCGGCCGCCTCCGGGGGGCAGATCGGTCGTCTCGCTGGGGGTCTTCGACGGCGTGCACCTGGGTCACGCTGAGCTGATCCGGCGTGTCGTGGATAGGGCTCACGACAGGCGAGCCACACCGGCGCTGGTGACCTTCGACAGAGACCCCACCGCCGTCCTCAGCCACAGGGCACAGCCCGCCATAACCTCGCTGGAGCACAAACTGCGGCTGTTCCGCCAGATGGGGGTGGGGCTGTGCCTGGTTGTCAGGTTCACTGCCGACCTGGCCCGCATGTCGGCGGAGCAGTTCGCTCGGCGGGTTCTGCACGGCGCGCTCGGGGCACAGCTCGTGGTGGTGGGGCAGGATTGCCGGTTCGGGCACAACCGTCGGGGCGACGTAGCCCTGTTGCGTCGGGTGGGACGGCAGCTTGGGTTCGAGGTCGAAAGCGTTCCTCCGGTCTGCGTGGACGGTGAGCCGGTCAGCAGCACGGCCATCCGCCAGGCAGTGCAGGAGGGTCGGCTGAGCCGGGCAAGGCGCCTGCTGGGCAGGCCCTTCTCCCTCTACGGAACGGTGGTCCCTGGCGAGGGCAGGGGCAAGGAACTGGGCTTCCCCACGGCCAACCTGGACCTGCACAACGAGGCGGTGCCGCCGGCCGGAGTCTACGTCTGCCGCGCTTTCACCGACGGACAGCCGCTGCCGGCGGTGGTCAGCGTGGGCGGGCAGCAGACGTTTCACCCGCAGGGCGAGGCCGGGACAGTCGTCGAGGTGCACCTGCTCGACTACAGGGGGGACCTCTACGGCCGTGACCTGGAGGTACAGTTCGTGGGTCGTATCCGGGGCCAGCAGCCATTCGACAGCCGACAGAAGCTGCAGGAGCAGATGGCCCGGGACGTGCGCGTGGCGCGGGCGATGCTGTCCGAGCAGGGAGAGGGGGATCAGTCGCCGGCGAGACGGTAGACAGTCGTATCCGGGTGCAGTTCCTTCCAGGCGAACCAGAGCATGACGGCCCCGTCCGCGGGCTCTCCGTCCACCTCCGCGTAGCCCGTGCGAGGTGAAGTCACGTGGACCTCGACCCGCCGGCCCGCCACTGACTCCACAATGGTGCCCGGCTGCCCCTCGGCCCGCGGGGTGAGGGGATAGGCACGAGCCCCTCCGTCGAACACCAGCCCGAGCACGAACTGCTTTGCCGGCAGGGGGCCGTCCTCGTCTTTGTACGCCAGCAGTCCCGGCGGCAGGTAGACGGACGCCAGGTAGGGCGCCGGGGAGGCCGACGGGATGCGCCCATCCGGCGTGGCGGCAAGGACCTTCGTCTGCGGATTCTGAGCGCGCCACGCCTCCCAGGGCCACACCTCCACCGGCAGCGTCGGGACCGATTCTCCCGCCCGGGGGCCGGTCAGCGCCTGCCCCCCCAACGTGTCCCAAAGGGAACCGCTCTCCCGGTCGTGAACGACCTCGGCGCCACGGTAGAACAGCCCGGCGTCCCGCCAGTGGATCCGCCCGTCTCCTGCGCGGGCCACCAGGCAGGAAGCCGCCTGGGGGAAGAAGTGCCAGCTCACGAGCACGGGCACGCCTCCCGGCGCGTCCTCCACTCCGGCGTAGCGCCGGAGCGCCGGCACGGCGTAGACGCGCGTCTGGTCCCCTGTGCGCAACACCACGACACGCTCCTCGGGCCGGAGATGCTGCGCTTCGCCGGGCGCCACAAACACCTCCCCGGCCTCGGCAGGGAGGGACAGCGTCTCCCGCTGGTCAGCCCACTGGCCGCTGAACCGTATCAGCCCCTCCATTCGGAATGCCTCGGAGCGCCTGCTGATGTCGAACAGGCGTGCCAGGCGGTAGACCGGACCCCCCGCCTCCAGCACCTGCGGCGGGGAGGCCAAGATGGCCTCCTGCTCCGATCCCAGGACCTTGAGTACCGACGGCGTCTCTCCGGGGGGCATAACAGGGCCGTCTGGCTCAGGTGCGGGCTGCGGAGGGGGAGCCTGCGGCCCTTCCGGCCCGCGCTGAGCCACTTCGCGGGGAGCCTCTTGCCCGGATAGCAGCGCCAGCACCCAGGCCAGCAGTACCGTGATGAGTATGATGACCAGCAGCAGGTAGTTGCGCCCGAGTGCGGTGGGCGCCGGCTGGGGCGCCCCCGGTTCCGACTCGGCGGCCTGGCCCTGGGGCGGTTCGGCGGGGCGGGCCGGGGTCTGCGCCTCGTCCGGTTCGGGCGGTTGCGTCTCTTCGGATCCCATGCGTCTTCCTTCGGCCTGCGGTCGGCAGAGCATATAGGGACGAGGGCATTGCCGCCGGCTCATTCTACCAGAGACCGGCGCCGTCTGCACGCGGCAGGGGCGGATTGGGACATGCGGGACGGCTACCCCGCTGGTTGGGCGCTACATCTTGCGGCCGGCGTGGCGAACCAGAGGCCATGGGTTTGGAGTTGTGGACTACTCCCGTACCGTTCGCTTGACAGAACGGGGATCGGGCTGCTACATTCCCTGCGATCAGCCGCTATTGTGGGGCTGTATTTGTTTCTTAAGAAGTAAAGAGGGGATGGACTGCAGTGGACTACACGGTGTACGCACAGAGCGCACAACGGGTCGGCATATTCGTCGATGTGCAGAACATGTTCTACTCGGCCAAGGAGCTGTACCAGTCGAAGATTGACTACCGCAAGCTGCTCCAGGCGATCAGCCGGGGGCGTCCGGTGGTGAGGGCGATCGCGTACGTCGTGCAGAAGGCAGACGTGGACCAGAGCAGTTTCCTGGAGGCGCTCAGGCGGAGCGGCTTCGAAGTGAAGAGCAAGGAGCTGACCATCCGTGATGACGGCTCAACCAAGGGGGATTGGAAGGTGGAGATCGCCCTGGACATGGTTACTCTGACTGACCGGCTGGACTGCGCCGTCCTGGTCAGCGGCGACGGGGATTTCGTGCCCCTGGCGGAGGCCCTGCGCGTGCGCGGCTGCCGCCTGGAGGTGATGTCGTTCGAGCAGAGCACCTCCAACGAGCTGATGCGTGAGTGCGACCAGTTCATCTGCATTGAGCCCGACGTGCTTTTCAGGGAGGAGAAGTTCGTTCGAGAGATGCAGCAGCGGCGGTATGCGCAGGCGCAGCGGGAAGGCGACGGCGGGGGCTATAGCGGACAATGAAGTAGTGTAAGCCGAGCCCCGTGGGTGCCGCCGCCGCCAGGATGTGGAGCGAGGATGCCGCGAAGCGCGGCATCCTTTTTGCTTGTACTCTGCGCGTGTTTCTTTGCGACACCAGTCCCCGCACGTTTTTGTTGGCCGTGCGGGCCGACGGGGTGTCGCTTCTGAAGTTAGGGAGGAGCCCCATTGACCGCTGAGAGAAAGCTCCACGCCCTGGAGGGACTCGGTTACGTCGCCGCGGTGCTTATCGGAGCCGGCGGCATCACCAAATCCGTGGTCTTGGACTACTTCAACGTGCTCGGGCTGATGTTCGCCGTCATCGTCATCGTGCGGCTGATAGTCATGGACATCAGCGCCCGACGGACGCCCACTTTCTTCGAAGGGGGCGAGGGCGGCGAGACGGAGATCGAGTGAGTTGGGGTCGCCCGGCGAGGGTCCCACGGGGGGTCCTCACAGGATGACGCATAGCACAAAGACCACGAAGACCAACACCATCCACACCAGGGTCAATATGAGGTTCGTCCTGCTTCGCGAGCGACGCTGAGCCGCCAGGCGCGCCTGTAACTGGCGGGTGCGCCTTACGTCCGGCGCTGTGTCCCGCACTGCCCGGGGCACGCGCTTGAACAGCTCGATGGCTTCGCGAAACCGCTGCTGTGCCACCATGCGTTTGGCTTCGCTGTAGTTGCGCTGGGCTGTTTCGGTGCGGTCCTGGAGTGCCTTCTCGCGCAACGACTTGGCCCGCTGCCGATCGCTTTCGAACATGCGCCCTTCCACGTTCGACACGTCGTCGAGTATCTCGAGAGCTTCCTCGTAGTTGCCGTCCAGGCGCAGCCGATCCGCCTGGTCGAGCATCATGCTGACCTTCTCACTGATCATGGTGCGACCCTTCTGCAGGTCCGCCCTGCAGTAGAGGCAGTGGCGCACGTCGCGGCGGTTCTCCTCCTTGCATTGCGGGCAGATGTCGAAGAACTGCTCCAGGCTCCGGCCGCAGTAAACGCAAGTCCTCGTGCGCACGGGGCTCAGATTGCCGCACTCCGGGCAGCGGGGGGCCCGTTCCAGTTCGTGGCCGAAGCGTTCCAGGTCTTCCAGCAGGGCTTCTGCCGTCTGGTAGCGGCGGTCCGGGTCCTGAGCCAGGCAGCGGCCGATGATCGGGTCAAGCCGGGGATCGGCCAGCTCGGACAGCTCTGCGGGCAGCTTCTCGACCGGCAGGGAAGGGCGCTCACCGATCAGCAGCTCGAAGAACACGACGCCCGCCGAGAAGATGTCGGTCCGGCCGTCCACATGCTCGGGGCTGCGCCTCTGCTCAGGACTCATGTAGGCGGGCGTGCCCATGCGCAAGGCCCGTCCGGTCAGTTCGGCCGTCTCCTCGCGGCGCTCCTCGGCCATCAGGCTGGCCAGTCCGAAGTCAGTGACCTTGACCTCGTTGCGACTGCTGAGCATGATGTTGGCCGGCTTGATGTCCCGGTGTATGACGCCCCGCTGATGGGCATAGCTTAGCGCGGCGGCGGTTCCCTTCGCCACATGGAGGAACTGCTCGACGTCGGCCCGATCCCAGGTCACCTTGTCCAGGGGCACACCGTCCACGTATTCCATCGCGAAGAAGTACAGGTTGCCGACATGGCCCCGCTCGTAGATGGTGACGATGTTCGGATGGTTCAGGGCCGAAAGCGCGCTGCTCTCTTCGTGAAAACGCTTCACGAACAGCGGGCGCTCGGCAAACGTGCGCGGAAGGACCTTCACCACGACAACCCGGTCAAGCGAGAGCTGCACTGCCTTGTAGACCTCGCCCATGCCCCCCAGGCCGATGCGCTCCTGGATGAGGAAGCCGTCCAGCTCCCTGTTCGGCTGCAGCCCCCAGCCGGTCGTCGGACTGGAGTTGTCCATGACTGTGGCGTTCCTGTCAACGAACCTGTGGCCACACTGCGGACACGCCACATGCTCGTCGCTGACGAGTCGCTCGCGCTCGAAGGAGGCCCCACAGGCTGGACATGTGAACTGCATCCGGTCCCGGTTCTCGGCTGGTGATCTCTGAGTAACCCGCGAGCCGACAACAGCCCGGGTCGCAGGAGGGTGCGCCGCCCCGCCCATCAGGGTCGAACCGCGCCCCCTGATTCTACACTCCGACCGCCCCTTTTGCCAGCCGGCACCGGCTGACCGCGGGGGGCCGCTATAGCGTGTCGTTGCTGACTTTCTCCCTCAGCGCCTGGTAGCCATAGTGCATGATCACGTGGTCCAACAGGACCAGAGCCGTGAATGCCTCGGCCACGGGCCATACCCGGGCGACGATGGTTGCGTCCCGACGCGTGATCGCCGCCAGTTCCTTGTTCTCCAGAGTGTACTTGTCTATCGTGCGCTGCTTTCGGTCTATGGTGGGGGTCGGCTTGACAGCCAGGCGAGCGATGACGGGCTGTCCGGTTGTCACGCCGCCCGTTATGCCCCCGGCGTTGTTCGACAGGAACTTCACCTCTCCCTCCTCGGCGCGCATCTCGTCGTTGCACTCGCTGCCGGTCATGTCTTTGACGTTCATACCGGCGCCTATCTCCACCGCCTTGACGGCGCCGATGCCCATCATGCGGCCCAGCTCGGCGTCCAGCTTGTCGAAGACCGGTTCTCCCATGCCGGCGGGCAGGCCGAGTGCGACCACCTGGATGAGCCCTCCGGCGCTGTCGCCGGTGGCGCTTATGCGGCTGCAAGCCTCCACCATCTCCTGGGCGGCGTCCACGTCCGGGCAGTTTAGCACTTCGTGAACGCCGTAGCGCTCGCGTACTTCCTCCGGCTCCATTCGTGGCGCGCGCTCCCGGATGGCGTCAATCTCCTGCTCCACCGCGCTGAGCACCGCCATCTTCTCCAGGAAGCGCATCTCGTCGCCCATGCGCCCCCGCACGTACATCTCCTGGTAGAAGGGATCCAGGTCCCGGCGCATCTGCTTGTAGGAGTCGGTGTAATGCCGGGCGGCCTCGTGCTCGACTTCCGGGCAGGGCACGCCGGCGAGTTCGGCCACGTAGGAGAAGACGCGTATGCCGCACAAGGCCAGCACCGCCTTGGCCACGCGGCCGGCCGCCACGATGGTGCAGGTGTACCGCCCGCTGAAGATGCCCGCCCCGATGGCGTCGTCCGCGGGGCCGTACTTCTGGAAGGTGGCATAGGAAGCGTGGCCGGGGCGGGGGGTGCGGTTAGTCCGCTGGTACTCGTTGATGTGGACGAAGTGCCGGTCCAGATTGGGGATCAGGATCGTCAGCGGCGTGCCGTTGGTCAGCCCTTTATTGCCGGCACCCTCGATGGTGTCCGCCGGGTTCACCCCGCAGTAGATGATGGGGATGTCCGGCTCCTTGCGGGGCGAGGACAGCTCATCCGCGCCCGGCTTGCGCAGCAGAAGGTCGCCGTAGATGTCCCGCTCCGTGATGCACATGCCGGGCGGCACGCCCTGCAACGTGGAGACCAGGCCCTCCTCGTAGGAGCCGCCGGCCACTGTGAGCCGAAGGCACCTTCCCAGAGTGCAACCGAACACTGCGTTCCTCCCGATGATGCAACTCGTTCTGTGCTGCCGGGACACGGCGCGGCTACAGCCAGACGCTCTCGCCGCTGGCGGCAGACTTCCAGGCTGCCTCGGTCAGCTCGATGGTGCGCAGCCCGCAGACACTCGGGGCGTAGGGTTCCGCCTTGCCCTGTATGGCTTCCACGAAGTTGGCCGTGGTGCTGTCCGCACCGTAGCCGGCGCTCAGCAGCTTCAGCATCTCCCCCTCTCCGCCCGTGCTGTAGCTCAGCTCGCCCTGGCGCACGAAGAACGTCCAGCCCGAGCAGACGATGGTCATGTCCTCCCACCACACGGGGCAGTTGCCCACGACCGATAGAGCGGCCACGCCGCCGTTTGCGAATTCAACGGTGAGCGCGCTGTTTATGTCCACCTCTCGGTCGAACTGCTCGATGGCGGCGGTCACCCGCTTCGCGCGCAGCCCGGTGATCCACAGGATGATGTCTATCAGGTGGCTGCCCGAGTCGTTCAGCTGTCCGCCGCAGGAGATCTCCGGCACCTGGCGCCACGTTCCAGCGGTGGCCTTCATCCAGTTCTGGCCCTGGAACGCGTTGATGAACTGGACCTCACCGGCCCGACCGCTCTGCAGTTGCTTGCGGATGAAGCGGAACTCTCCCTGCGCGTGGCGCTGGTAGGCGACGGCCAGAATCCTGTCAGCCTCCTGCTCCGCCTGCATGACTTCCTCGGCCTCGGCGGTGGTGCAGACCATGGGCTTCTCGGTCAGCACGTGCAGCCGGGCGCGCAGGCAGTCGAGTATCTGCGGGTGATGGACGTTGTGCGGGGAACAGACGACCACCCCGCTCAGTCGGCCCTGCTCTATCATCTGCTGGTGGTCCGCGTAAGCAGGGCAGTCGGCCAGTTGGGGGAAGCGGCGGCGGAAGGCGGCGATCCGGTCCGGGTCCGGGTCGGCCAGGGCGGCCACGGTCGCGTCGTGCCTGTCTATCAGCACGCGCGCGTGCCGCCCGGCTATACCGCCCGCGCCGACTATACCTATACGGAGTACATCAGCCATGCTCCAAAGACTCTCCACAGGTTGGCATCGAAGCGCGCCGAGAGGATACTGCCTGCACGTGCGGGGCGTCAAATGCAAAGCCGGCAACGCCGCCGTCAGGTGCGCATGGACTCAAACAGCCACAGTCCGACGGCGCCCCCACCGATGGTGGGCATCCAGGCGGCCAGCACGGCCGGCACCACCTGTGTCTCGCCCATGCTGGTCAACACGAAGTTCACAGTGTAGAACCCGGCGGCCAGCAGAATGCTGACCGTCACGCTGAGGAACCGGCTGTTGACTGAACGCTCGAAGCCCACCAGACAGGGCAGGCCGATCAGCAGAAGGATGAACGGACTGAACAGGGACGCCAGCCGGCCGTGCAGCAGCACGCGGAAGTGCGGTATGTCCGGCTGGGCTCTGACCAGGCGGCGCAGCTCCGAGAGGCTGTACATCAACCCGATTTCCTCGTCCTGGTCCTGGGCGGCTTCGACGAGCGCGAACGGCGTCAAGCCCGTGCGTACCTCCCGGGTGGGGTGGAACGACGGGGCCGCGCCTGCGCCCGATTCGTCGAACTGCCGGATCTCGACGCCTTCCAGCATCAGCGTGCCTTCCCGCGAGCCCCAGTGAGCCCGGTCGGCCTGCACGACCCGCTCCAGCAGCCGTTCGTCGCCGAGGTGGAACTCCAGGAGGCAGACCTCCTGCATAGCTCGGCGGGGGAAGTCGTACTGCCCCACGAAGACGTAGCGGCTGAAGCCGGGGTCCTGCAGCAGCAGTTCCCGCTCTACGTCGTTGTCCAGCACCCGGTCCAGTATCTCCCGCTGTCTCGCCACGCGCGGCCCCACGCTCTCCCGGAAGCCGAACACCAGCACGCAGAGGAGCAACGTCCAGAGGAAAACCGGCGCCGTCGCCCGGTACAGGCTCGTGCCGCTGGCCTTCAGGGCCAGCAGCTCCCGCTGCCGAGCCATGTGCACCAACGCCATGCCGGCCGCCACCAGGACCAGGGCGGGCAGGATGTCCGCCACGAAGAGGGATATCATGTAAAGGTAGTAGCTGGCCACGGTGCCCGTGGCATCCGACAGGCCGGCGTGCTGGACCTCCTCCAGGCGCTTCATCAGGTCAAAGGTCACGTACAGCACGCTCAGGAGGGCCACAATGCCCAGCAGGCGCGACAGGAAGGCCCATCCGATGTAGCGGTCTATCTTGTTGCGCAGCATCGGCTCGTGTCCTGAGGTCAGCGCGGGCTCGCCACCTGATTCTAACTGAGGCCCCCTGCAGACTCCAAGGAAAGGCCGGACAGCGGCGTGAAACCGGAGCTTTGATCGGCTACAATGTACGGTGGTTGCGCCGGGGGGCCGGGCAGTCGCTCTGCCCCCCTGAGCAAGGGCCAAGCGGCAGCGGAGGAAAGTCCGAGCTCCGCAGGGCACGGCGGTGGGTAACGCCCACCGGGAGCAATCCCCGGGAAAGTGCCACAGAAACTACACCGCCTCGGGTCCTACGGGCCGGGGGTAAGGGTGAAATGGTGGGGCTCGCAACAGCGGGCTTAATGTAAGAGCCCACCGCCCGGGCGGTGACGTCCGGGGCAGGGCAAACCCCGCCGGGAGCAAGGCCGAATAGGGGAGGATGAGGCGGCCCGTCTCGCTATCACTCCCGGGTTGGCCGCTGGAGAACGTCGGCAACGGCGTTCCGAGACGAATGGCTGCCGCCCGTCGTCCGCGACGGGCACTGAACTCGGCTTACAGGCCCCCCGGTCGCTACCCGCGCGGCCTGTGCCTCCGTCGGCGCGGGCGAGCGCCAGCTCCTGCATCAGCATCCGGGACGGCATCTATGGACAGGCTGTGGGCGCCATGGCGGGTTGACTACGTTTGCCAGTCTGACAAGCAGGACGGCGGCTGCTTCCTGTGCCAGGCGGCTTGCGCAGACAGCGACCGCGATTGCTACCTGCTGTGGCGCACTGCCCACACCATCACGGTCATGAACCGGTGGCCCTACAACAACGGCCATCTCCTGGTCGCCCCCATAGAGCACAAAGGCGACCTGGATGGATTGTCCGAGGCGGAACTGCGGGAGCAGATGGATTCGCTGCGCCGCTGCAAGCGTGTTCTCGACCGGGTGCTGAGCCCGGCCGGCTACAACGTCGGGCTGAACCTGGGCGCTGCCGCCGGAGCCGGCCT
>CAYFVS010000177.1:0-5068 GCA_964346565.1 uncultured candidatus Brocadiaceae bacterium
TCAGCTCCGTAGCAGGCCGCCTCGGCCAGCTCCTCCTCAATACGCAGAAGCTGATTGTACTTGCAGATACGGTCCGTCCGGCAGGCGGAGCCCGTCTTGATCTGGCCCGCGTTGGTGGCCACAACGATGTCTGCGATGGTGGCATCCTCGGTCTCTCCGCTGCGGTGGCTGACCACCGCGGTGTAGGCGGCCTTGTGGGCGGTCTCGATAGCGTCCAGGGACTCGCTGAGCGTGCCTATCTGATTGACCTTGACCAGGATGGAGTTGGCGACGCCGCTCTCGATGCCCCGGCGCAGGCGCTCCACGTTGGTCACGAACAGGTCGTCGCCCACGATCTGGACGCGCGCGCCGAGCGCGTCGGTCAGCGCCTCCCAGCCGTCCCAGTCGTCCTCGGCCAGGCCGTCCTCGATGCTGATGATGGGGAACTCGTCGCAGAGGTCGGCGTAGAAGCTCACCATGTCCTCGGAGGACTTGATCTGCTCTCCCTCGCCCTCGGCGGCCAGCACGTAGCTGCCCTCCGCCTCGATGCCCTTGCCCTTGGCGTCCTGCCCGTAGAACTCGCTGCTGGCCGGGTCCAGCGCGATGGCCACCTCGTTGCCGGGGCTGTAGCCGGCGGCCTCGACGGCCTGCATGATCACTTCGAGCGCCTCCACGTTCGAGCCCAGGTCGGGCGCGAAGCCGCCCTCGTCGCCCACGGCGGTGCTGCGGCCGGACTCGGCGAGGACCTTCTTGAGCGCGTGGAAGACCTCTGCGCCCATGCGCAGCCCCTCCGCGAAGCAATCCGCGCCCACGGGCATTATCATGAACTCCTGCAAGTCTACGTTGTTGTCGGCGTGCTTGCCGCCGTTCAGGATGTTCATCATCGGCACGGGCAGGTAGCGCCCGTTGGTGCCGCCGATGTAGCGGTAGAGGGGCAGCCCGAGGGCGACGGCGGCGGCCTTGGCGGCCGCGAGGGAGACGCCCAGGATGGCGTTGGCGCCCAGGTTGCCTTTGTTGGGCGTGCCGTCCAGCTCGATGAGCAGTTCGTCCAGGCCTCGCTGCCTGACGGCGTCGAACCCGAAGACAGCCTCCTGGATGACGTGGTTCACGTTCTCGACGGCCTGCAGGACGCCCCTGCCGCCGTAGCGGTCCGGGTCACCGTCGCGCATCTCCACCGCCTCGTGTGCCCCGGTTGAGGCGCCGCTGGGCACGGCCGCCCGTCCCAGCGCGCCGGAAGCCAGCTCCACTTCGACTTCCACGGTCGGGTTGCCCCGCGAGTCCAGTATCTCACGCCCGTGCACTCTGACAATCTCGGTCATCTGCATCTCCCGTTGCCGGTGTAGTCTCGAAGCGGTGCCCCCGTCGGGCGTAAGTAGGTAACTGAACCGCTGCGGGAAGTCAAACGTCCGCCCGGGCCGAGGGAGGTCATCAGCCGTCCGGGCCGGGACGAGAAAGGCCGAACATGGCCGCGTGGTTGACCGGGCCACAGCCCCGGCCCAGCGGGAGCGCAGCTTCCAGAGCCCGCTGAAGGGCGTCCCGCGCCCACCCCACGGCCTCCGGCACGTCCATGCCGAATCCCAGCCCGGTGGCAATCGCGCTGGCATAGGTACAGCCCGTGCCGTGGGTGTCCGTTGTGGGCACGCGCGGACGGGTGACCTCGCGGAACCCACGTCCGTCGAACAGCAGGTCGGTCGGCTCTCCCGCCAGGTGGCCTCCTTTCACCAGGACCCATTTCGGCCCCATCGCGCTCAGCCGGCGGGCGGCCTCGCGCATGTCGGCCAGTCCTTCCACGTCCAGACCAGTCAGGCGGCCGGCCTCCGACAGGTTCGGCGTCACGACGGTCGCCAGCGGCAGCAGTTCCTCCCGCAGCATGTCCACCGCGTCCGGCTCGAGCAGGGCATCGCCGCTCTTTGCCACCATGACCGGATCCACGACCAGGGGGCGCAGCTCGTACCGCGCGACGCACTCGGCGACGGCTCCGATGACCTCGGCGTTCGCCAACATGCCGGTCTTGGCGGCGTCCACACCGATGTCCTCGGCGACAGCGCCTATCTGGTCCGCGACAAACTGTGCTGTCACCGGGAAGATACCGCGCACGCCGAGGGTGTTCTGCGCGGTGAGCGCCGTGACGGCGCTCATGCCGAACCCGCCCAGGGCTGTGACCGTCTTGAGGTCCGCCTGGATGCCGGCGCCGCCTCCAGAGTCGCTGCCCGCGATGGCCAGGATACGTGGTATCATCTCTCCGCCCGTGCAGGGGAAAGAAGCCTTTCAGGCAGGCCAACGCACTTGAAATGCGCACCGCCCACTACTACGATAGGAAGCCAGCCCCAGACTCACAAGGGCATTTCCGTGTTGCCGCCGGGACGCGTGGCGCACGGTCCTGCCGGCCGGTGCGGCTTTCCTGCACGATTCCCGCGCACAGCTCCCGGACAGCACAGCGCACACCGCAACCCCGCAAGGGGGGAAGGCAAGATGGCCCTGCTGGTGCAGAAGTTCGGGGGCAGCTCGGTGGCCACCCCGGAGAAGATGCTGCAAGCGGCCCGCCGCGCCGTCGCCGAATACGAAGCCGGCAACCAGGTGGTGGTGGTCGTCAGCGCGATGGGCGACCGGACGGACGAACTGGTCGAGCTGGCCGAGCAGATCAACCCCAATCCCAGCCCCCGCGAGATGGACATGCTGATGGCGGTGGGTGAGCAGATGTCCATCGCCCTGATGGCACTCGCCATCGACAAGCTGGGGCACCAGGCCATCAGCCTGACCGGACGGCAGGCCGGGGTGCGCACCGACGCAGTGAGCAGCAAGGCCCGCATCCGCACCATCGAGACCGAACGCCTGGGAAGAGAGCTGGAGCGCGGTCAGATCGTCATCGTGGCCGGCTTCCAGGGCGTGGACTGGGAGGACAACATCACCACCCTGGGCCGGGGCGGGTCCGACACGACGGCCATCGCGCTGGCGGCCGCCCTTGGGGCGGAGCGCTCCGACATATTCACCGACGTGGAGGGCGTCTACACCGCCGACCCGCGCCTGGTGCCGGACGCGCGCTGGCTGCGCCAGATAGACTATGATGAGCTACTGGAGCTGGCCAGCCTGGGTGCGCGGGTGATGCACTCGCGCGCCGTCGAACTGGCCAAGCGGTTCAAAGTCCCCTTCCGGGTCAGACCAAGCTACAACGAATCGGAGGGCACCCTGGTGACCGACCTGAGCGGCGCAATGGAAGATGTGGACGTGCGCGGGGCCGCCCTGGAGACCGGCGAGGCCAAGATCACCATCCGCCACGTGCCCGACCAGCCCGGCGTGGCCGCCCGCATTTTCAGCCGCATAGCCCGCGAGAGAATCAACGTGGACATGATCGTGCAGAACGTCAGCGAGCAAGGGCTGGCCGACGTCAGCTTCACCGTCATGCAGACCGACCTGGCGCGCGCCCTGGAAGCAAGCGGGGAGCTGAGCGACCAGCTCGGTGCAGCCGGCGTGGACAGTGACCGCGACATCGCCAAGGTCAGCGTCGTCGGCGTGGGCATGCGCAGCCACAGCGGCGTGGCGGAGAAGATGTTCCGCGCCCTGGCCGACGAGGGGATCAACATCCTGATGATCAGCACGAGCGAGATCAAGATATCCTGCGTCATCGGCGCCGACGCCGGCGAGAGTGCCCTGCGGGCCGTGCACCGGGCCTTCGAGCTGAGCCGCGGAGACGAAGGGCAATGAGCGACGAGCAGAAACAGATATACGTTTACGACACCACCCTGCGCGACGGCTGCCAGGCAGAGGGGGTCAGCGTCTCACTGGAGGACAAGCTGGAGCTGGCCCAGCGGCTGGACGAACTGGGCGTGCACTACATCGAGGGCGGCTACCCGCTGTCGAACCCCAAGGACCAGGCGTTCTTCGAGCGGGCGCGGCAGATGGACCTGTGCAAGGCGCGCATCGCCGCCTTCGGCAGCACCCGCAGGGCCGACCGCCGCGCCGAAGACGACGCCTGGCTGCGGGCCGTGCTGGAGGCGGAGACCCCGGTCGTCACCATTGTGGCCAAGGCGTGGGATTACCACGTGACCGAAGTGCTGCGCACGACGCGGGAGGAGAATCTGCACATGGTCGAGGACTCCGTGCGCTACCTGAAGCAGCAGGACCGGGAGGTAGTCTTCGACGCGGAGCACTTCTTCGACGGCTTCAAGAGCGACTCCGAGTATGCGGCAAAGGTCTGTCGCGTGGCCGCCGAGGCGGGAGCGGACTGGGTGGTGCTGTGCGACACCAACGGCGGCAGCCTGACCGACGAGATCTCCCGCATGACCGCCGGTATGGTGGAGGAACTGGAATGCCCGGTGGGCATTCACTGTCACAACGACAGCGGCCTGGGCGTGGCCGCCACCGTGGCTGCCGTCCAGATGGGCGCCACCCAGGTGCAGGGGACCCTCAACGGTCTGGGCGAGCGGGTTGGCAACGCGGACTTGTGCAGCATCATACCCATCCTGAACCTTAAGACGCAGTACCGCTGTCTGAGCGAGCAGGAACTGCGCAAGCTGACCGAGGTCTCCCGCTTTGCCTACGAGGCGCTGAACCTGATAGCCGATCCGCACCAGCCGTTCGTCGGCCCGAGCGCCTTTGCCCATAAGGGCGGGCTGCACGTGGACGCCATGCGCAAGGCCGAGCGCGCCTACGAACACGTGAACCCCGCGCTGGTGGGCAACGAGCGGCGCTACCTGCTCAGCGAGCTGAGCGGGCACGCCAGCATGTTGGAGAAGATGGAGAAGTACGACCTGACCCACGACCGCAAGACGGCGGGCAAGCTGCTGGAGGCCCTCCAGAACCAGGAGAACGAGGGCTACCAATACGAGGCCGCCGAGGCTTCCTTCGAGCTGCTGGCCCGGCGGGTCACCGGGCGGTTCAGGAGCCACTTCGAAGTGGAATCCTACCACGTGAGCTGCATCCGCCAGTCCGACGGCCGGTTGGTGACCGACGGGACGGTGAAGATCCGCGTCAACGGCCGGCAGATGCACACCGCCAGCGAAGGCGACGGCCCGGTCAACGCCCTGGACGGCGCCCTGCGCAAGGCGCTCGAGCCGCACTATGAGGCCCTGCGCAAGGTGCGGCTGACCGA
>CAYFVS010000178.1:0-2276 GCA_964346565.1 uncultured candidatus Brocadiaceae bacterium
GGCTGCGTGGTCGTTCGCGACGGCCGGGTGCTCGCCCGGACGCACAACCTGCGCGAATCGCTCCAGGACCCCACTGCTCATGCCGAAGTGCTGGCTCTGCGGGAGGCGGCGCGACGGGCGGGCTCCTGGCGGTTGGAGGGGGCGGAGGTGTACATCACCGTCGAGCCCTGTGTCATGTGCGCGGGCGCGCTGGTGAATGCCCGCGTCGAGCGGCTGATCTATGGAGTGGCCGACCCGAAGAGCGGCGCCTGCGGCACTCTTTATGACATCCCCACCGATGAGCGGCTCAACCACCGGCTGCGCGTCACGGGCGGCGTGCTGGCGGAGCGATCGCTGGCGCTGCTGCGGGAGTTCTTCGCCGCGCGCCGGCCGGAAGACTGAGTCCCGCCGCCGGGCTGCTTTGTTGCAATCGCGTCTGCGCCGGGATTAAGTTAGCCTGCGGCAGACCAGTCCGCAGGGGATCCGGCCATGGGCAGCGCAGTGCCCCCGACAGTGGGCCCTTCCGCGCGCGCCCCCCGCCACCGCCCGCTTGTGCCGGTGCTGGGGGGAGCGGCGCTGGGCATCGCCGCGGACGGCTTGCTGGGCCCGCCCCTGTGGTTCTGGCTGGCGCTTGGGGCGGGCGTTCTGGCGACTGCACTGTGGGGGCTGTGCCGGGCACTGCGCCCGTGGGGCAACTGGGCGCTTGCGCTGCTGCTGGTCGCGCCGCTGGGCGGGGCTTACCACGCCGTGCGGTTCCGCCTGAAGCCGGCCTGGCACCTGGCCAACATGCCGCTCCAGGAGGGTGGTCTCTACCGGATTGAGGGGCGGGTGACTTCGGCCCCCCAGGTCCACTACCGCTCGACTGCGTATTCGCCGCGGGGCTCCGGCGCGGGCCGGTTCTGGGCTGTGCACATCGAGCTGGACCGCCTGGCCGGGGCGGGGCGCTGCCCGCGCAGGACCGCCGGCGGTCTGACGCTGTTCGCCGACCGCCGACCCGAGGTCCGGGCGGGCGACCGTGTCCGTGCGGTGGTGCGCCTGCGGCGCACCCGGCCGCCGACCAACCCCGGGGAGTCGGACGCCGCCGCCCGCTACGGCCGGCAGGGCAGCCACGCCACCGCTCGACTCGCGGCCCCGGCTGCCCTGACGGTGCTGCGGCGGGCCGCCTGGTACAACTCACCCCGGACGATGCTGATGCGCTTCAGGTCGCTGCTGGACCGCCGACTGAGCGAGCAGCTGCGCGCCCGGGGCGCCGAGCGCCGCGGCGGCATCTTGCGCGCACTGGTGCTGGGTGAACGCTCCACCCTCACGGCCGAGCAGACGGAGCTGCTCAAGGAGGCGGGCACGGTCCACTTCCTTGCCATCAGCGGACTGCACGTGGGCGTATTCTGCTTGCTGGTGGCGCACCTGACGGCTGGCGTGGGACCGGGTCCCCGGTTGCGCTCGGTGCTGACCATCGGGCTGGTCTGGGGCTACGTGCTGTTGACCGGCGCGCACATCAGCGCCGTGCGTGCGGGCTGGGTGCTGACCTTGCTGCTGGCGGCGCCGCTGCTGCAGCGGCCGCGGGAGAGCCTGTCCGCGCTGGCGGGCGCGGCGTTGCTGATACTCGTGGCCGCCCCTCAGCAGTTATTCAACGCCGGGTTTCAGCTCACGTTCGTGGCCGTGTGGGCGCTGATTGCCATATACCCGCAACTGGCAGGCATCCTGTGGCCGTGGCAGGACTTCGTCGCCCGAACCCAGGCACCCGAGGAGCGCACGGTCTGGTCCGACCTG
This sequence comes from uncultured candidatus Brocadiaceae bacterium, assembly GCA_964346565.1. Lineage (GTDB taxonomy): Bacteria > Planctomycetota > Brocadiia > SM23-32 > SM23-32 > JAWOCH01. Next base: position 1,750 of record CAYFVS010000178.1, read on the forward strand.
TGGGCTATGGCGCGCAGCTACCTGGCCCTGTCGGTCACGGTCTGGTTGGCCACCGCGCCGCTCCGCGCCTATCACTTCCACTGCCTCAGCTTCGTGGTGCCGCTGCTGAACCTGGTGGTCTGGCCGCTGGTGATGGCGTTGCTGGTGGCGGGGTTCGCGCTGTTGCTGGCGCTTGCGGTGGTGCCCTGGGCGGCAGGTCCGTTGGTGGGGGCGGCGGTCGTGCTCTCGGCGGGCGTCGAGGTGATGCTCCGCTCCGCGAGGCACCTGCCGGGGTTCGGCGTTTATCTGCCGGCGCCGGCGCCCTGGTGGGTCCTGCTCTTCTACGCGGCCCTGGCCATTTGGGCCGTGCGGGGAAGGCTCTGGCGGGGCCGCTGGGGCTTCGTGAGCCTGGTGCTGGTCCTGGGGCTGACCTACGTGTGGGATGACGCGGCCGTGCGTATGAGCCGCGCCTTCCGGATGGTCATCATGGACGTGAGCCGGGGGCAGTGCGTCCTGGCGCAGTTGCCCGAGGGTCAGGACCTGCTGTT
>CAYFVS010000179.1:0-8407 GCA_964346565.1 uncultured candidatus Brocadiaceae bacterium
GACGACTTCGTCTCTTACCAGAACAACTTGCTCTTCCAGATGCAAGGGCTGGGTTTGAGCACCAGTTCGGGGATTCCGCTGGCCGACCTGGGCGATTTCAGCGGGACCGGAGTCGGCACGGGCAACCTGGACGTGCTGGTGGCCACCGGCGCGCTGGGGGCGGACAATGACCCCGTCACCGGAGGCCTGGTCTTCGAAGACCCCATTCCCACGCCCACTGGAGGCACCGACCGGCTGCTCAACAACAACTACTGGGGTCTGGATGATCTGAACAACGACGGCACGGCCGACCTGCGCAATGGGCCGGTAACAGTGGGGCAGGTGCTGACCTACCTGCACCTGTTCGACCCGGAGAACAACATCCCGGTCTTTGTCTTTGACAACAACCAGGCACAGGGGGCCGACAACACCCTCTACGTGGCCGGCGAGGTCTTCATCCAGGACCCCGTGAGCGGCATCAACGTGGCCACTTGGGCCGTGGATGGTCAACTGGGGCCCCTGCCGGGACTTCTGTACCCCGCACTGAGCGGCCCGGGAAACGACACCTTCGATCTGCCGACGGACTTCGACAATCCGTCCACCGATCCGGCATGGGTGCCCGCGCCCAACGAGCTTACGTTCACGGGTCTTACCTACTCCTACACGGTGAACAACAACCGGGGATCTGGGGCGAACGAGTTCTACGTCTATGCGCCGAGCATGAACCTCGCCCTCTATGACCCGTCCTACCTCTTCGGCGGCCGGATCTACCTGGCGAACAGCACCGGCGGGTATGAGGAGATCTACCTCACCGGGCAGGTCGTGCCCTACATCACCGTCATCCCGGAACCGGCCACGCTCGGACTGGGGCTGATCGCCCTGGTCACGCTCGGCGCGACAGCCTGGCACCGGAAGGGGGCCTGAGCGCGCGGTTCGTCACCGCGAAGGCCCGGGCCCGGCCCTTGCGTGCTGTGGTGCGAGCCGGCGGCCTGAGCCGCGCCGCCGAACAGGGGAAGCTGTGCCGGCTGGTTGACTGCGGGCGGGCCTGACGTCCCCGCGCGCCGGGCCCGGCACCTCCGTGTGTGCCCGAACTTGATGTATGCTTTCGCCTTCCGCAGCCGCTTCCCCGGTGTGCCCAACTGCCTGAGCGACCTGATCCTGCCCCCGTGCCGGCGTATCATGAGTATGCGTCGCACCGTGACCTCGCCGAAGCCGGGCACGCGCAGCAGCTCGAACCTGTCGGCGCTGTTTACGTCCAGCGGGAACCACTCCGGGTGACGCCGCGCCCAGACCTCCTTGGGATCTGCGTCGAGCGACAGGTTGCCGTCCGGCCCGAATGGTATCTCGTCGGCGCCGAAACCATACCTGCGGATCAGCCAGTCAACCTGGTACATGCGGTGCTCGCGGGTCAGGCGATCCCCCGGTCGCAGCGGGGGATTGCCCTCGGCGGGCAGCTCGGCGGCGCCCAGGCCCTGCTGATAGGCGCTGAAGTACACCCGGGCCAGGCCGAGCCGTTTGTAGAGACCGAACGTGGCCTGGACGATGTCCGCGTCGCTTTCGCCGGCGGCTCCGACCACGAACTGGGTCATCTGCCTGGTGCCGGCGTGCGGACCTCCCGCTGCGGTCAGGCGGCTGATCAGGCGGACGGTCCGCACGATGTCCCTATCGTAATCCTTGGAATCAGTCAGCCGGCGGAAGGCCGCCCGCGTTGGCGCCTCGACGTTCAGGGAAACGGTGTCCGCCAGCGAGAGCGCCTCCTCGACGGCCGCGTCCGAGGCGCCGGGGATTATCTTCAGGTGGATGTAACCGGGATAGCCGTACCTGGCGCGGAGTAGCCGCGCGACCGCCGCGATGCGGTCCATCGTGTGGTCGGGATCGCGCACTACAGCCGAAGTCAGAAACAGCCCGATCACCTCCTTCTGTCGGACGTAGGCCATGAAGGCCCGCACCACCTCGTCCGGGGAGAGGGTGCACCGGCGGAAGTCCTCGTCCCGACGGAAGGGGCAGTAGAGGCAGTTGTTGACGCAGGCGTTGGACATCAGCGTCTTCAGCATCAGCGAGGTGCCGCCGCGGGGCAGGGAGGTGGGATAGAGCCAGAGACCGTCCCTGCCGCGGCGGCGATGGTCCGTGCCCCCCCTGGTCCCGCAGGCGCAGGAAAGGTCGTAGCGGGAGCCGTCCGCCAGGAGCGCCAGTTTCTGGGCCGTGTCCATCGCAGTATCTGATGCCTCCCAGGGAGCATCGTCGCACAATCTGCCGGCTGTGGCTATCCTGAAGTATAGATTACTACGGCACGTTTGTCAAGGCTTGTTGTTTCTTCCATCTGCGGCAATCCGCGTCCATCCGTGTCTACGCAGCCCCAACGGGGAATCGGATACTGATGTACGCGGATACAACCAGATCGCAGCAGACGGACCACGGCAGTGGCCAAGCCCTCCGCGCGCGACACGCTGGCGGCGGGCCTTGACAGTCCGCCTTCACGGTGCTATCTTCGATGAGGCGCAGAGGACTGTGGGGCAAGGGGGTCGCCTGGCATGGCGAGATACCAATGCACGGTCTGCGACTACGTCTACGATCCGGCGCGCGGGGATGCCGCGCGGAGCGTGGCGCCCGGGACGGCGTTCCAAGACCTGCCGACGGGCTGGACCTGTCCGGACTGCGGGGTGGGCAGGGAGTTCTTCCAACCGGTGCCGTGAGAGAGGGGCGGTTTGCCTGGGGGGGGTGTTATGCTGCCAGTTGGGCCGTTGATGAAGGAGCACCGCACGATCGAGCGGATGCTGGCGCTGGTCGCCGAGCAGGGGCGCGCCGCCGAACGCGGTGAGCTGGATGCCTGGTTCATCTTCCAGGCCGTGGACTTCATCCGCACCTATGCGGATCGCACGCACCACGGGAAGGAGGAGGGCATCCTGTTCAGCGCGCTCGAGCACAAGCCGCTGACCGACGAACACAGGCAGATCATGGACGACCTGCTCGCGGAACATGCCTACGGCAGGAAGACCGTGGGCATCCTAATGGAGGCCACCGAGCGCCATCTGGCGGGCGACTCCCACGCCCTCCGCGAGGCGGCCGCCGCCATGCACGAGCTGGCCCTGTTCTACCCCACCCACATCGAAAAGGAGGACCAGCGCTTCTTCCTGCCTGTCATGGACTACTTCGCCGACGAGGAGCAGCAGGCCATGCTCGACGAGATGGCCGAGTTCGACCGCCAGGTCGTTCACGAGCACTACTGCGGGGTAGTTGACGCCCTGGAGCGGGGCCACGAGCCGTCCGGACAGTGAGGGCCGCGGGTGTTCGCCCCGTCAGCCGTCCATCAGCAGGGCCAGGGGCGCCTCCAGGGCCTGCGCAATCCATCGCAGGAACTCCGCCCCCTCGGCGCCGTCAACCACCCGGTGGTCGTAGGACAACGACAGCGGCAGCAGAAGGCGTGCCGAGCCGGCGTCTCCGCCCGTTTCCCGATAGGCCCTGCCGATGCCCAATATCGCCACCTGTGGCCAATTGATTATCGGGGTGAAGTAGGTGCCGCCGATGCCGCCGACGTTGGTGACGGTGAAGGTGCCGCCCTTCATCTCCTGCGGTTCAATGCTGCCGTCGCGCGCCTTCTGCGCCAGCTCGGCCAGCTCGCCTGCGATCTGCATCAGTCCCTTCTCGTCGGCATCGCGGATCACCGGCACCAGCAGTCCCCGGTCGGTCGCCACGGCCACGCCGACGTGGCAGTAGTCCTTGAAGACGATCTCGTCCGCCTCGGCGTCGAGTGACGCGTTGAACCGGGGGAAGCGGCGCAGGGCGGCAGCGGCGACCTTGACGGCGATGGGGGTGATGGTCAGCCTGGCGCCGGCCTGTTTGGCTTCCATCGCCAGTTGCCTGCGCGCCCTCTCCAGGGCCGTGACGTCGGCCACGTCGTGTTGAGTCACGTGGGGTATCAGGTCCCAGCAGAGGCGCATGTGCTCGGCGGTCCGGCGCCGGACGGGGCCCATCGCCTCACGCCGCACCGGGCCCCACCTTCCGAAGTCCGGCAGGGCGGGGATTGGCGCGGACGCCCCCTCTGGCGCTTTGCCCCGTTGTTGCTGCTGCAGGAAGCGCTCCACGTCCCCGCGGGACACGCGACCGCCCGGTCCCGGCGGGACCTCCGAGATGTTCACGCCCTGCTCGCGAGCGAAGCGGCGCACCGAGGGGGCCGCGCGCACGGACACAGAGGGCACCTCCCGGGCCTCACCCGCGGGGGGCCCCAACGCCACTTCCTCGGCCGGGCCCGCTTCCGCTGCCTCTGCTTCCACGGCCTCCTGGGGCTCGGGTTCCGGCGGCGCCTCCGGTTTCTCCTCCTCAGGCGGTGCTTCAGCCTCTTCGGCCTCCGGGGCGGCGACCTCCTCCGCCGCCTCCACGGTCAGGATCACCTCGCCTGAGTGGATCTCGTCCCCTTCCCCCACCCGGATCTCGGCGACCTTCCCGGCCGCAGTGGCCGGCACCTCGACGGTGGCCTTGTCGGTCTCCAGCTCTATTACCGACTGCTCCAGCTCGATGGTGTCGCCGGGCTGAACCAGCACGCGGATTACGTGGCCGGACTCGATGTCTTCACCGAGTTCGGGCAGCTTGATTTCCTCTGCCATGGCTTCCGCGTCCCCCTGTCAGAGCTGCGAAGGCGGCGGTTTATCCGGGTCAATGTACATCTCCTTGACCGCCCGAGAGACATCCGCGTCGTTGAGCTGCCCTTCCTCGCGCAGCGCGTGAAGAGCCGCCAGAGCGATGTGCCTGCCGTCCACCTCGAAGAAGTCCCGCAGGGAGTCCCGCCCGTCGCTGCGCCCGTAGCCGTCGGTGCCGAGCGTGACGAACCGGCCCGGCACCCAGCGGGCGACCGTGTCGGGCATGGCCTTCACGTAATCCGTCGCGGCCACGGCCGGGGCCCCGTCCAGGCATCGGGTAAGGTAAGGAGTGCGGGGGTCCTCTCCCGGATGGCGCATGTTCCAGCGTTCAGCCTCGTGCGCGTCCCGGTAGAGCTGTTTGTAGCTGGTGACCGACCATACGTCGGCGCTCAGGTCAAAACGGTTGGCCAGGATAGCCTGCGCCTTGACCGCTTCGTTCAGGATGGCCCCGCTTCCGAGCAGGTGGACGCGGGCCGGGCCATCCTCGGCCGGGCGGAACCGGTACATGCCCTTCAGAATCCCCTCGCGGGCGCCCTCCGGCATCGGCGGCTGCGGGTACTTCTCGTTCATCATGGTCAGGTAGTAGAAGACGTCCTCCCCCTCCTGGTACATGCGGCGGATGCCGTCCTGCACGATCACCGCGATCTCGTAGGCGTAGGCGGGGTCGTAGGCCAGCAGATTCGGGACCGTGAAGGCGATCAGGTGGCTGTTGCCGTCCTGGTGCTGCAGGCCCTCGCCGGCCAGAGTCGTCCGCCCCGCCGTGCCGCCCACCAGGAAGCCCCGCGCGCGGGAGTCGCCGGCCGCCCAGATCAGGTCCCCAATCCGCTGGAAGCCGAACATCGAGTAGAAAAGGAAGAATGGGATGGTGCAGATGCCGTGGTTCGCGTAGGCCGTGCCGGCGGCGATGAACGACGACATGGCGCCGGCCTCGGTTATGCCCTCCTCCAGTATCTGGCCGTCCCTGGCCTCCCTGTAGTAGAGCAGGTTCTCGATGTCCACCGGCTCGTAGAGCTGGCCCGTGGAGGAGTAGATGCCGAAGCTGCGGAACAGGGCATCCATGCCAAACGTCCTGGCCTCGTCGGGCCCGATGGGCACGATCAGCTCGCCGATCTCCTCGTGCTCCATCAACCGTGCCAGCAGGTGCACCAGCGACATGGTGGTTGCCACGGGCCGGTCGCCGCTGCCCTCGAAGAACTCGCTGAAGGTCTCGTCGGCGGGCGCCTTCAGCTTCGGGTGGGCGGAGGGGCGGCGGGGCAGGTAACCGCCCAGCGCCTGGCGCCTCTGGCGGAGGTACTGCGCCTCCGGGCTGTCCTCGCCCGGCAGGTAGAAGGGCGCCTCGGCCACCTCCTTCTCGGTCAGCGGGATGTTGAACCGAGAGCAGAACGCGCGAAGTTCCTCCTCGTTGAGCTTCTTCTGGTGGTGTGTCACGTTACGACCTTCGCCGCCCGCCCCCAGGCCGTATCCCTTGATGGTCTGGGCCAGAACCGCCGTGGGCGAGCCGGTGTGCTCGACAGCGCGGGCGTAAGCGGCGTGAACCTTCTCGGGGTCATGGCCTCCCCGGCGCAGCCTCTGCAGTTGTCCGTCGGAAAGCCCCTCGGCCATCGCCAGCAGCCGGGGGTCGGTGCCGAAGAAGTCCTCCCGGATGTAGCTGCCGTCGGCCACGGCGTACTTCTGGTACTGGCCGTCAACCACCTCGTCCATCCGGCGGGCCAGCAGGCCGTCGGTGTCCTGCTCCAGCAGGAGATCCCAGTCATCGCCCCAGATGACCTTGATTACGTTCCATCCGGCCCCGAGCAAGAGCGATTCCAGCTCCTGGATGATCTTGCCGTTGCCGCGCGCGGGTCCGTCCAGCCGCTGCAGGTTGCAGTTGACGACGAAGATAAGGTTGTCGAGTTGTTCGCGCCCCGCGAGGGAGAGCGCGCCCCGGGCCTCCGGCTCGTCCATCTCCCCGTCCCCCACGAAGACCCATATCCTGCCGTCCGACGGCTCCCTCAGGCCGCGGTGCTCCAGGTAGCGGATGAAGCGCGCGTGGTAGATGGCCATGATCGGCCCAAGGCCCATCGAGACGGTCGGGAAGCGCCAGAACCCCGGCATCAACCAGGGATGGGGATACGAGGACAGGCCAGGCTCCTCGTGCAACTCGTGGCGGAAGTTCTCCACCTGTGTCAGGGAGATGCGCCTCTCCAGGAAGGCCCGCGCGTAGTTGCCCGGCGAGCCGTGGCCCTGGAAGTAGACCAGGTCGCCTGGGTGGTCCTCGTTGGGCGCGCGGAAGAAGTGGTTGAAACCCACCTCGTAAAGCGTGGCGGCCGATGCGTAGGTCGAGATGTGCCCCCCGATGCCTTCCTCCTCCCGGTTGGCCCGCACGACCATGGCCATGGCGTTCCAGCGCACGATGTTCTTGATCTGCCGCTCCACCTTGCGGTTGCCGGGGTAGGGGGGTTGCTCTCTCACCGGGATGGTGTTAACGTACGGCGTATTCGTCGTGGGGGGCACCGGCAGCCCACGCCCGTAGGCGTAGTCGCGCAGTTCGGCCAGCAACTGGCATACCCTCGCCGGGCCGGATACTTCGCGCACAGCCTTCAGGGCCTCGACCCAATCCTTCGTCTCGGCAGCGTCCACGTCGGCTTCGGTGTTGCGCTCCTGCCCCACGGTGCCCCCTTTCTGCGCCTGCATGGTCAGCGAACCGTCGGACCCCCAGTGACGGACCGACACATCGCTTACCACTTACTGCCCCCGCAAGGCCCTCGCCCGATCAACGGACAGGACCGGTACCTGACAGCGTACCGCCCCCGCCGAACGCCGTCAACCACCGGGCGCCGGCCAGGCGTGGGCTGGAGCGGCGGGTGCCCACTGCTCCATCTTCGCAGGCTTGAGCAGGCGCAGGCCGTTGAAGATGACCAGCAGCGACGCGCCGGTGTCCGCCGCAATGGCCATCCACAGTGTCGTTGCGCCGAGCACCGCCAGGGCGATGAACACCAGCTTGATGCTGAGCGCGAGGGCGACATTCTGCTTGATGATGCCCAGCGCGCGGCGGGCGTGCCGCACCAGCCAGGGGATGCGGGCGATTTCGTCGGACATCAGCGTCACGTCGGCCGTCTCGATGGCCACGTCGGAGCCGATGGCGCCCATGGCAATGCCGAAGTCGGCGGCCGCCATCGCCGGGGCATCGTTTACCCCGTCGCCGGCCATGGCGACGGTGCCGGCGCGACGGGTCAGGTCCTTCACTGCCATCACTTTGTCCTCCGGCGTCAGGTCGGCGTGCCACTCGTCTATCCCCGTCTGCTCGGCGATGCTGCGGGCGGTGGTCTGGTTGTCGCCGGTCAGCATTACAACAGTGTCGACTCCCTGGCGCCGGAGGGCGTTGACGACCGCGGCCGCGTTCTCGCGAACGGCGTCGGCCACGGCGATCAGCCCGCAGACGTGGTCCTCGGTGCCGATGCCCACTACGGTGTGGCCGGCGTCCTCGATGGCCAGGGCTGCCTCATGGGCCCGGTCAGTTTCCAGGCCCTTGTCGTGCATCATGCGGTGGCTGCCAACCCAGAACAGCTCCCCGTCAACCAGCGCCTCCACGCCGAGCCCGGAGACGTTGCGGAACCGCTCGGCACGGACGGGCACGATGCCCCGCCGGGCGGCCTCGTGCAGGATGGCCTCGGCCAGGGGGTGGGTACTGTCGGCCTCGACGGCTCCGGTCGCGCACAGCAACTGCTCTGGCGTATGCTCGTCCAGGGGCACGACCTGCTGGACCCGGGGGCGGCCGTAGGTCAAGGTGCCGGTCTTGTCCATGGCCAGGGCGT
>CAYFVS010000180.1:0-4556 GCA_964346565.1 uncultured candidatus Brocadiaceae bacterium
ACCCGTGCCCTCCAGGAGCATCGGTGGACGCTTGCGGAGCAGGTCCTGGCCTCGGCCGGCGGCCTGCTCAGCGAACTGCCGTCCGAGGCCCGGGGGCAGTGGGCCGCTTCGCTGGACGCCCTGCGCCGCGACCTGGACGCGGTGATACGCCCGGAAACAGCCGGCCGTGTGGCCACGCAGAAGGTCCTGGACCCGCCGGCCGGCGGCCCGGTCAAGGCGGTGCAGTTCGACACGGAGGGCAAGCGGCTGCTCGTGGGCCAGCTCACGGGACCGCTGCGGGCCTGGGACCGCAGCACCTGGGAGGTCGCCGCGGAGTACCCGTTCGGCGGCGAGCTGCGCAGCCTGGCCGTCTCGCCGAACGGCCGCCTGCTGGCGGCAGGCCTAACGGAGGGTGGAGTGCTTGTGTGGGACGCGGCCTCCGGAGAAGTGACGCAGACGTTCTCGGGCCACGCCGGGCGGGTCACCACGGTCCGGTTCAGTCCCGACGGGCAACTGCTGCTGTCGGCCGACCGCTTCGAGGTGATCCTGTGGGGTGTGGCAACCGGACGCCGCGCCGACGGTCTGCCGGTTGGGGGCAGTGCGCCGGCGGCCTTCTCTCCGGACGGTCGGGTGGTCGCGGCAGCCCACGAGTCCTTCGGCACGGGGCTGTGGCAGCTTTCCTCCGGCAAGCGGGTTGCGGCGTTCGAGGGCTCCGAACCGCGCGCACTCGCTTTCCTGCCGGATGGTCGCACGCTGGCAACGGGGCACTCCGAGCCGGAGCGGCGCCTCGTCAGACTCTGGGACGTGCTGGAGGGCAGCCTGCGCAACCAACTGGTCGTGCGCGACGCCAGGGAGATGCCCGGGACGACCACCATGTGGCCGCTGGCATGCTCGCCAGACGGCAGCCTGCTCGTGACCGGCGACATCGAGCCGCGCATCACCGTCTGGAACGCCGAGAGCGGCGAGCTTCTGGCGGACCTGCCCTGCGACAGCGTGCCCTACGCCGCCGCGTTCAGCCCCGATTCCCGCTCCATTGCCATCGGCCACAACGGAGCCAGGGTGACGGTCCTGGGAATGGGGGCAGCAGATGACCGCTCATCCCCAACGCCAACTCAGTGAGGGTGCAGGGCATGGCCGCAGTATTCAGCGCCGACGAGGTCTTGGAGATGGCTCTACAGATCGAGCGCAATGGGGCAGCCTTCTATCGCCGCGCAGCGCAGGGGGCCGACGATCCCGATGCGGCCGTGCTCCTGCGCGAACTGGGCAAGATGGAGGAGGAGCACGAATCGCTGTTCCGACGCCTGCGCGAGCGGCTGCCCGCAGGGGCCGCCCCTAGGTCGTTTACGACCCAAACGGCGAGGTGGCTCGATACCTGCGGGCGGCGGCGGACACGCACGTCTTCCACGTGCGGCGTGACGATCCGTCCCGATTGAGCGATGCTTCGCCGGATGAAGTACTGAGGGCAGCCATTGGCTTCCAGAAGGACACGATTGTCTTCTTCCTGGGCGTGCGGCAGATGGTGCCGGACGAACTGGGGCGGGACGAGCTGGACCGACTCATCGAGGAGGAGATGGATCACGTGACGTCCCTGACGCGCCAACTCCAGGCCATCCAGGGCTCGTCTTACGATTGACAGCTCCGCAAGCGCGCGGTTACAATGGCGCCTCTCTGAGACGGAACCTCAGGGTTTGTCCGCTTCGATTCCTTGCCGGCCGATCCCCGCACTGCGTCCCGCGTCGGGCGCCGGTTGCGCCGGCAGCACAGACCGCGAGGACGAACCAGTGGCAGTCCCCAAGAAGAAGGTGAGCAAGTCGCGCCAGCGCAAGCGGCGCACGCACTGCAAGCTGGATGCCCTGAACATCCCCAAGAGCCAGAAGGTGCGTGCGGAAGGAAACCGCTCCCAGAGGTTCTTCTGCACCAACTGCAACCAGCCCAAGGAGCCGCACGCCGTCTGCGCCAACTGCGGTTACTACCGCGGCAAGCCGCTGATCGAGGTCGAGAGATAGCGCGGGACACACCTGGATGAGCCCCCCGGCGGAACACGTGGCGGCGCGCATTGCCGTGGACGCATCGGGCGGGGATTCCCCGCTGGGCGAGCGTCTCAGCGGCTGCATGGAAGCGGCGGCTACCTACCCGGACGTGCACCTGATCCTGTGCGGCCCCCGCCAGCAGCTCCAAGCCGAGCTGGAGGCCCAGGGCGGGCAGCCCGCCAACATCCTTCTCGAACACGCCCCGCAGACCATCGGCATGCACGAAGCGCCTGTCCAGGCCATCCGCGAGAAGACTGAATCCTCCATCGCCGTGGGCGTCAACCTTGTGGCCGATGGCCAGGCCGACGCCTTCGTGAGCGCGGGGAACACGGGCGCCGTGGCCGCCGCGGCCACGCTGCAGCTTGGGCGCCCGGCGGGAGTGCAACGCCCCGGCATAGCCGCCCCCATGCGGGTCATCGAATACCCCGTGGTTGCCATTGACGTAGGGGCGAACGTGGACTGCCGCCCCGTCCACCTGTTGCAATACGGCATCATGGCCAGCGTCTTCGCGCGGGAGGTGCTTGAGATCCCGGAGCCGCGCGTTGGCCTGCTGAACATCGGCGAGGAGCACACCAAGGGCAACGAGTTGACAAAGCAGGCCTATGGCCTGCTGAGCGAGGCCGAGCTGAACTTCGTGGGCAACGTGGAGCCGGAGCTTTTCTTCCACCACGGTTGCGATGTGCTCGTCTGCGACGGATTCGCGGGCAACGTGTTGCTCAAGTTCTCCGAGGCCCTCGTGCTGCGCCTGGTGGAATGGCTGCGCCAGGAGGTGTCCCAGCACCTGCGCTATAAGCTTGGCATGGCCCTGTGCAAGGACATGTTCGGCCACATCAGTCATTGCGCCGATTACACCGAGTACGGCGGCGCGCCGTTGCTGGGAGTCAACGGGGTGACCATCATCACGCATGGCGCCTCCGACGCCCGCGCCATGTGCAACGCCGTGCGAGAGGCCAGGCGTTTCGTCGAACACCACGTCAGCGAACACATCGAGGAAGCTATCCAGCGCGACATGGCGCGCCGGACCGCGCCGGCATAGCGCGGCATGGACAGGAACTGCGGAACCCGCAATGCACACACACGACCGACTGCCCGTCGAGATAGCCGCCCTGGGCGCCTACCTGCCCCAGCGCGTGCTGTCCAACCACGACCTGGAGCAGATGGTGGACACCTCGGACGAGTGGATCTTCCCCCGGACCGGGATCCGGCAGCGGCGCATCGCCGCCGACGCCGAGGCGACAAGCGACCTGGCCATTGCCGCCGCCGGGCAGGCCCTGGACGCGGCCGGCATGGACCCCGCTGAGCTGGACGCCATACTCGTGGCGACCTGCACGCCGGACCACCTGTTCCCCGCGACGGCGTGCCTTGTGCAGGCGGCCCTCGGGGCGGACGAGGCGATGGCCTGCGACCTGGAGGCCGCCTGCAGCGGGTTCGTCTACGGGTTCACTTGCGCCGCCGCCATGGTGGCCGGGGGGGCCGCGCGGAACGCCCTGGTCATCGGCGCGGAAGCGCTCAGCCGCTTCACAGACTACAGCGACCGCCGCAGCTGCATCCTGTTCGGCGACGGCGCAGGCGCCGCCATACTGCGCCCGCCTCAGAACGAGGGCGAACTCATATACGCGGAGCTGGGGGCGGACGGCTCCCAGCCGGAGATACTCATGATCCCCGCCGGCGGCGCCCGAACGCCCGCCTCCGAGGAGACCGTCCAGGACCATCAGCACTTCATGAAGCTGCAGGGCCGGGAGGTCTTCCGCCAGGCCGTCAATAAGCTCATCGAACTGCTGGAGCGAATCCCCGACCGGACGGGCGTGCCCCTGGAGGACATCAAGCTGGTCATCCCCCACCAGAGCAACGTCCGCATCATCAACAGCGCACTGGAACGGGCCGGCCTGCCGGTGGAGAAAGCCTATATGAACATAGACCGGGTCGGGAATACCTCCGCCGCCTCTATCCCCCTGGCGATGGCCGAGGCGGTGGAGGCCGGCGAGCTTCGCCGGGGCGAGCTGGCGCTGTTCCTGGCCTTCGGCGGCGGGCTGACGTGGGCCTCCGCCCTCTTGCGCTACTGACAGTCCGCGAGCTGCCATGACCCCGATCGCGCTGCTGTTCCCCGGACAAGGCGCGCAGGCCGTCGGCATGGGCCGGGAGCTGGCCGGGGCATCCCCCGCCGCCGAGGCCGTCTTCGAGACGGCCGACGCCGAACTGGGCGTGGACCTGAGCGGCCTGTGCTGGGAAGGCCCACTGGAGGAGCTGTCCCGAAGCGACATGGCTCAACCGGCAATCCTGACCGCCAGCGTGGCCGCGCTGCACGCGCTGCGGGAGGCGGCACAGGAGACGCCCCCCATCGCCGCGGCCGCCGGGCTCAGCCTCGGGGAGTACTCCGCCCTGGTTGCGGCGGGCGCGCTGGAGTTCCGTCGAGCGGTCAAGCTTGTCCGCGCGAGGGGCCAGTTCATGCAGGAGGCCTGCGCGCAGAACCCGGGGACCATGTACTCCATACTGGGCTTGGACGACGAAGCGGTCGAACGGGCCTGCGCTGACGCCGGCGAGGGCGTC
>CAYFVS010000181.1:0-2842 GCA_964346565.1 uncultured candidatus Brocadiaceae bacterium
AGGCGATGATCAGCGCATCCGACGTCTCGGCCAGCAGCACGTCGCTGGTGCTGACGTTGCCTACCCCGCTGTGGACGACCTTGACGCTGACCTCTTCGTTGCCCAGCTCGTCCAGACTCTTGGTCAGCGGGTCGAGTGAGCCCTGTACGTCGGCCTTGATGACCAGATTGAGCTGTTTGGTCTCGCCGCTCTGGATTCGCTCGTACAGGTTCTCCAGGGTCACGCGCGGCCGGGCGGCCTGCAGCCGGAGCCGACGCAGTTGCTGCTCCCGCTCGTCGGCCACCTTTCGGGCGGTGTCCTGGTCCTCCACGACCAGGAATGTCTCGCCGGCCTGGGGCACCTTGTCGAGGCCGCTGACGGAAACCGGCTGCCCCGGCGTGGCCGAGCCGACCTCGTTGCCCCGGTCGTCGCGGATGGTTCGGACGGTGCCGAATGCGTTCCCGCAGACCAGAGTGTCCCCGGTGTGCAGCGTGCCGTTCTGCACTATGACGTCCGTTACGACGCCCAGCCCGGGCTCCATGCGGGCCTCCAGCACGGCCCCGGAGGCCTGGCGGTCGGGGTTGGCCTTCACCTCCAGCAGCTCGGCCTCCAGCACGATGCGCTCCAGCAGGTCCTCAATGCCTTCGCCGGTCATGGCGCTGACGTCGACGATGCCGGTCTCGCCTCCCCATTCCTCGGGGTTCAGGTCGTGGCCGGCCAACTGCTGGCGCACGCGCGTGGGCACGGCATCTGGTTTGTCAATCTTGTTGACGGCCACGACGATGGGCACCTCGGCTGCCCGCGCGTGGTTGATGGCCTCGACGGTCTGCGGCATGACGCCGTCATCGGCCGCCACCACGAGGACCACCACGTCGGTCACCCGGGCGCCGCGCGCCCGCATGGCCGTGAATGCCTCGTGTCCCGGCGTGTCCACGAACGTGATCAGGTCGCCATCCACCTGCACCTGCCATGCGGCGATGTCCTGGGTGATGCCTCCCGCCTCGCTCTCGGCCACGTGCGCCTGGCGGATCCGGTCGAGGATGGACGTCTTCCCGTGGTCAACGTGTCCCAGCAGGGCCACAACGGGCGGGCGCGGTTCCAGGTCCTCCGGTCTGTCTTCCGGCAGCGACTCCAGCAGGACGTCCTCGGCCGTCTTCGGCTCGGTGAGGGTGACCTCGACGCCCTGTTCGAGCGCCAGAAGCTGCACTACCTCGTCGTCCAGCGTCTGGGTGATACTGGCCCGCACGCCGTGCTCGAACATCAGCTCCTTTATCAGCTCGTTGGCCGGCACTCCAAGCCGCTCGGACAGGTCCCGGACCGTCACCGGGGAGGTCATCTCGATCTTGGTCTCCCGCTTCTTCTGTGGGCGGGGACGCCTGGGGTGCTTGAACACGATGGTGCGCCGGCGGATCTTGTCCTTCTTGGCTTTCTCTTCGCCTTCCTTGCCCGTCTTTCCCTTACGCTTGCGCGGCGGCGTTGGCGGCGTTTCCTCCTCCACTGAGAGGCTGCGCCCCTGGGCTCCGCGCGGGCTCGGAGGTGGGACGGGCTTGACGTGCTGCGTGGAAGGAACGTCCTCCTCCTTCTTCTCTGCGGCCTTCCTGCCGGCCTTGCCAGGCGGCTGCTTCGGCTTGATGACCGGCTGTTCCTTGGGGCGGTACAGCCGGATGGCGGCCTTCCGTATCTCCTCGGCCTGTTCAGCGGAGACAGCGTTGGAATGGTGCGTGATGTGGTCCATTCCCGCCCGCTGGCATATCTGCACAAGCTCAGTGCTGCCTATGCCGATGGACCTTGCGATCTCGTAGATCCTTGCCTTCTCGTGGGCCACGTCTTCTTCCCGTTCTTCAGTGACTTAAGCCGATGACCCGGCGAAGCTATGTCACCCTTCGTTGAGCTGATCGGAGGCCGGCTCCGGCAGCGCTTCCTCCTCGGCTGCGGCTGCCTCAGCTTCTACCTCCGCATCGGGTTCCTCGACCTGCTCGGTGTCCGCCGGGGTAGGGCCTTCCTCGCTGACTTGTTCCGCGGGCGCCGCCGCTGCTTCAGCAGCGGACTCGGGCGCCTGCTCGACGGGCTCCTCCGCGTCCCCGGCAGCCTCAAGCTCTGGCTCCAGTTCCGGGAGCTCCTCCGTCTCCTCTGCAGCGGATTCCTTCACTGCCGCGGGCGGCTCGCCCTCGGCTTCCGCCGCCTCTTCCTCTTCCGGTTCCTCGCCCTCGAGCGGTTCCGGCGGCACGATGTCAATATCCCAGCCGCTCATCTTGACCGCCAGTCGCACGTTCTGTCCCTTCCAGCCGATGGCCAGGGAGAGCTGGTCCTCAGGCACGGTGACGGTTGCCCGCTTGATGGTCTCTCCCTCTTCCAGCACGATCTGCAGAATGTCGGCCGGTCGCAGGCTATCGGCTATGAGCTGCTCGGGGGCCTCACTCCAGGGGATGATATCTATCTTCTCGCCCTTGACCTCGTCAATGATGCTCTTGATGCGTGTGCCTCGGACGCCGACACACGCCCCGATGCAGTCCACCCGGGCGTCCAGGCTCTCGACCGCCACCTTGGTGCGCAGTCCAGGCTCACGCGCGATCTTGCACAGCTGCACCACTCCCTCGGCTACTTCGGGCACTTCAAGCTCGAAGAGCCGGTGGATGAACTCCCGGCTGCTGCGCGAGAGGAATATCTTCACCAGGCTGTTCTGCTGGCGCACGTCCAGGATGATGGCCCGGATCCGCTCTCCCGGCTGGTAGTGCTCCCCGGGGATCTGCTCCGAGCGGGGCAATATGGCCTCCGTCCGGGGCAGGTTCACGATGATGGCCCCACCCTCGAACCGCTGCACGGTCCCGGTCACCAGGTCGCCGACGTGGTCTATGTACTCCTC
>CAYFVS010000182.1:0-2199 GCA_964346565.1 uncultured candidatus Brocadiaceae bacterium
AGCCCGTTGCGGGTGCTCGGCGTGGAGGCGCTGCGGAACCTTCGCGCTCAAGTGGCGCCGGGCGGCGTGCTCGCTCTGTACCTGCCGGCCGGCTGGGTTCCCCCAGAGACGCTGCGGCGGGCGTTGAGCGCGTTCGCGGAAGTCTTCGGGCAGTTCGATCTCTACCTGGCACGCGAGGAGGCCGTCCTTGTCGCCCATTCCAGCCAAGGACCGGGCTACACTGGCCTGCAGGCTGCCTTCGCGGGGCGCCAGGCCCGGCGCTGGCTGCGGGAAGGCGGCCTGTGGCAGCCCATCGAACCCCTCCTCGCCTTCGTCGCGGCGGGGGAGGAACTGCGGGGGCCGCTCTGCGGCGCTGCCCCGCTGAGCCTGCGCGCGCCGGGTCGGCCCCCTGCGCTGGGGCGCGACCTGTCCGCGCCCATGCAGCCGGTCAGTCTGGCCGCGCTGGCGCAGTACCGCCTGGCCGGTCCCGGGCGGGTCGCCGAGCGCCTCCGAACGCAGCAGGGCGCGCAGCGGGCTGTTGTTCTGCGCGGGTTCGCCTCGGTGTATGAGGCCACCACCTGCAGCACACTCGAAGCCGTCGGCCGGACGGGCCCGCCGGGGCGCGAGCGTCTGGTGGAGTTCCTCCGCGGGCCGCTGGCGAGGCTGGATCTGCTGGCGCCGGGCGAGGCGGAGCGGCCGGTGCGCCTGGCGGCTGCCATGACGGCACTGGGGATGCGGGACCAGGCGGTGGAATTGCTCCAGCAGGCGGCCGCCGCCGGCCAGGACAGCTACGCCGTGCGCATGAGGCTGGTCGAAGCCCTGGCGGCCGCTCAGGAGATGGAGGAGGCCCTCGAACACTGTCGCCGGGCCCTGGAACTGCGACCGGACTCCGTCGAGGCGCTCCGGCGGATGGCGGCGCTGCTGCTCGCCACCGGACGGGCCGAACCGGCGGCCCAGGCGCTGGAGCGCGCAATCCAGCAGGCGCCCGACAGCGCGGTGGACATGCTGATGCTGGCCAAACTGCGGACGCAGGCGGGGGACCTGGAGGCGGCTGCAGACCTGGCCCGACGCGCTTTGCAGGTGGCCCCCGGCAACCCCGACGCGCAGTTCCTGTTGGAGGTCCTCGGCGGACGGACCGATTCCGGTTCGCAGCGCGCCGGGCAGCAGCCCCAGACGTCATCGGGAGAGAGCCCATGACGACAGGCCCCATGGTATCGGCGTTCGTGATCACCTACAACGAGCAGGACACGCTGCCGGCCTGCCTGGAGAGCATCAAGTGGGCGGACGAGATCGTCGTCGTGGACAGCTACAGCGAGGACGCCACCGTGGAGGTGGCGCGCCGCTACACCGATCGCGTCATCGAGCACGAGTTCGAGTCCTATACTGCACAGACCCGCTTCGCCTTCGAGCAGATGACGGGCGAATGGGTGGTGTGGCTTGACGCCGACGAGAGGCTGAGCGACGAAGCGCGAGACGAACTGCGCGCCGAACTGGGCGGCGCGCCGGACTGCCAGGGCTTCGCCTTCCCTCGGAAGACGTACTTCATGGACCGCTGGATCACCCACAGCGGCTGGTATCCGCAGCACAAGACGCGCGCGTGTCGCCGCTCGGCGGGACGGATCGTCGGCTCAGCCCCCCACCCGGAGATGCAGGTTGACGGGCGAGTCAAGAGGCTGAGCGGCGACATAGTCCACCACAGTTACCCCCGAGGTGTGGTGGAGATGGCACGCCGCTCCAGCCGCTTTGCCCGCATGGGGGCGGACGAACAGTATGCGCGGGGGCAGCGGTTCCGGGCCTGGAGACTGCTGGCGCGGCCGCCGCTGGAGTTCCTGAAGAAGTACGTGCTGCAGCGCGGGTTCCTGGACGGTTTGCCGGGCCTGGTGATCGCTGTAGGCAGCGCGTATGGCCGGTTCGTGCGCGAAGCCCGGCTCTGGGAGCTCGAGCACGGCGGGCAGCCGGAGTGGCCTGAGGGCTGACTTTCCCCCATGGTCCGAGTGCCGTTATAATGGCCGCGCCAGCCGGCAGCTCGCGCAGGGGAGGGCTCAGCGTGAGGATAAGCTCCATCCTGAAAGGACCGAGACGCGTGCGCCGTGTGGCGCATATAGCCCGCAAGGGCGTCTCCCACGGGCTGGGCTTCTTCGTCAGCCGGCTGCAACTGCAGCGGCACCTGCCGGCGTGGCTGCGTCTGCCCCGGCTGGCGCGCGCCGAACGGCCGGAGGA
>CAYFVS010000183.1:0-10040 GCA_964346565.1 uncultured candidatus Brocadiaceae bacterium
GCCGGCTGGGGATGAGTGCTCGGGAGGCCGCCGAGCGGCTGCGGCGCGGAGCCGGCTGCGGGCGCTGCCTCGAAACGGGCTACCACGGCCGCACCGGCCTGTTTGAGTTCCTGGTGGTGGACGAGCGCGTGCGGGAGCTGATCAGGCAGCGGGCCGACGCTTCCGCCATCCGCCGGGCCGCCGACCAGGCCGGCCTGACCGCACTGCGGGACGACGGCGCCGCCAAGGTCCTGGCCGGCACGACCACGGCAGAGGAAGTGCTCCGGGTGACCCGACAAGACGCCTGACGGAGGCGCCCCCGGTGGCCGTCTACGAGTACAAGGCCGTGAGGGAGGGCGGGAAGACCGTCCGGGGCACCCTCGACGCCGAATCCGCCCGGGGCGCCCGCGCGCGTCTGCGCAGCCACGGGCTCTACGTGACCGAGGTCCGCCGCGTCGGCGCGGTGCGCCCTGCGGACTTAGTGCGCCGGCTGGTGCCCTTCCGGCGCAACCGGCAGAGCCGGGTGGTCTGGTTCACGCGGGAGCTGCACCTGCTTGTGAGCACGGGCGTGCCTCTGCGAGAGGCCCTGGCGGCGCTTGCGCGCAGCGCGCCGGCGGGCCTGAAGGCCGTGGTCCGGGCGTTGCGCGACGACATCACGCGCGGGGAATCGCTCAGCACGGCGCTGTCCCGCCATCCGGACTGGTTCAACGGCATCTACGTCAGCATGGTACAGGCCGGGGAGCGCAGCGGCCAACTTCCGGCCCTGCTGGGCAACCTGAGCCGATACCTGCAGGACCAGGAGAACTTCCGCCGGCAGGTGCGCACGGCGCTCATCTACCCGAAGGTGGTGGGGCTGGCGACGCTGGGCGTGGTGGTGTTCCTGATGAGCACGGTGGTGCCGCGGCTGGTTGAGGTGATCGTGCGGCGGGGCGGGGATCTGCCCTGGCCCACGGCGGTTCTGCGGCACGTCAGCGGCTTCTTGGCCGCCTACTGGGGCTGGTGCCTGGCGGGGGTGCTGGCGCTGTGGGCGGGGTGGCAAGTTGCCTCGGCCCGGCCGTCGGTGCGCGCGGCGTGGGAGCGGCTGTTGTTGCGACTGCCCGGCGTGGGCGGCCTGCGGCGCAAGTGGGCCGCGCAGCAGTTCGCGGTCATGCTGGGCGCCCTGTTGAGGGGTGCGGTGGTTCTGCCTGACGCCCTGGCACAGCTCGCCGAGACCTCTGCCAGCCTCCTGATGGCGCGCACCGCGGAGCGGATGCGCGAGCGAATCGTGCAGGGGGGCAGCCTGACGGCCGCTTCGGAGCGGGTGGGGATCTTCCCCGCCTCCTTCGGCGAAGTGCTGGCCGCCGGACAGGAAGCCGGCTCCCTGGAGACGGTGCTCGACCAGGTGGCCCGCTCCTACGGACAGGAGCTGGAGAACGCCACCCGCACCGTGGCGGCAATCGTCGAGCCGGCCGCCATCCTGGTGGTCGCCCTGGTGGTGGGCTTCGTAGTGGCCGCCGTGCTGCTGCCGGTGTTCGAGCTGGGCCAGATCCAGTAGAAGGGAGCAGAGCCGAGAATGCGCAGCGGGTTCACACTGATCGAAATACTCATCGTCGTGGTCATCATCGGTATCCTGGCCGCCGTCGTGTTGCCCCGGTTCGCCGGCCAGACCGACATCGCCCGCGCCAACGCCGCCCGGGCGGAGATGCGCAGCCTCATGACCGCCCTGGAGATGTTCAACCAACGCTACAGCCGCTACCCGACCAATGCGGAGGGCCTGCGTGCGCTGGTCGAGCGGCCCTCCGGGGTGGAGGAATGGCCCAGCGGCGGCTTCCTGGACCAGACCTCCGTGCCCACGGACCCCTGGGACAACCGCTATGTCTATGTTCAGCCCGGCGAGCACGGCCCATACGACATCATCAGCTACGGCGCCGACGGCAAGCCCGGCGGCGAGGGTGAGAACGCCGATATCGTATCCTGGGACCTGAAGGCATCCCGTTGAGCTGCTCGACACGGGACAACCGCGCCGGTTTCACCCTGATAGAGCTCCTGCTGGTCAGCGCTCTGCTCGGCGTGGCGGCCGCCGTGGTCGCCCCGCGCATCGGCGCGCTTCTGCCCACCATGCGGCTGCGCGGCGCCGGGCGCCAGGTGGCCGATCTGCTGCGGACCGCCCGCTCGCGGGCCGCCGACGCCGGACGCCCGGTGCAGGTGGAATACGACCTGAGTTGGGCAACGGTCCGGATCGTCCCCACGTCCGAGCAGCAGGACGATGCCCGCCCGCCGGAGCCGCTGCCGAAGGCGGTGTCCATTGTCGCCGTCCGCCTGCCGGAGGGTCCCCTGATGACCGGCGGCGCTGTGCTGGTCTCGGTCTTGCCCAGCGGGTACGTCAGCCCCCATTCCGTTGAGCTGAGCGATGGGCGGCGACGCGTCGTCGTCGAATCGCGGTTCCTTCGCACGGTGGTGCGCGATGGGCGGTAGGGGCGACCAGCGCGGGCGACGGGGCATCGTGCTTCTGGAGGTCCTTCTGGCCGCTGCCATCCTGGCTACGGCTGTGGTCGCCCTGACCCGCCTGCAGGAGGCTGCGCTGCGCCGGGAGGGGACCAGCGCTACCGTCGGTGCGGCGTCGCGCGCGGTCGAGAGGCTGTTGACCGAGACGAGGTCCGGCGGCAAACTGACCGAGGGGATCGAGCAGGGGGAGGTGCGGGGGCTGCCGGGTGGCACTTACCGGCGCCAGGTCCTGGGGCTGGTCAGGTCCCCGGCCGGGTGGGTCTACCGGGTGCGCCTCCGCGTGACCTGGCCGGACCGCGCCGGAGAGCAGGAGCTGACCATGGAGAGCTACGTTCTGGAGGGCCCTGAGGATGCAGTGCGGCCCTGACGGCGTCCCGCGGCGGCGTGGTGCCTTCACGCTGGTGGAGGTCGTGCTGGCGCTGGCCGTGGCCGGTCTGGTGATGGCTACCGTGCACCGGCTGCTGACCACCTCCTACCGCCAGGGCGACTACATCGTGCGGGCCCAGGCCGACCGCGAGGCAATGGCGACGCTCGCGGAGATACTGCGCGCGGACCTGACGGCGTTCTGCCCTGTCGCTTCGGACGGCCGTCCCGTCGAGCTGCGCAGCCGATCGGCCCTGCCCGGCGCGCCCCAATCGCTGAGTTTCACCACCGCCGCCCCCCGGCTGGGGCCCGCCCCGGCACAGGAGCCCCTGGCGCGCCGAGTGGCCTACCTGGTGACGTCGTCATCCACGGGGACGGGCGTGGCCCTGCAGAGGGACGTAGCGCCGTTCCCGGGGGAGGAGGTGCCCCCGCGCTCCGCCACGCTCACGCCGGAGCTGGGCGCCTTCCGCGTGGAGGTCTTCGACGGGGAGCAATGGTACGAGGTCTGGCCGCCGGAAGAGGAGGAGGACTATAGGCTCCCGAGGGCCGTGCGCGTGAAGTTCGCGCCGGCCGGGGGGGAGCCGGAGACCGAACTGACCGTGCCGCTGGACTGTGTGCCGCTGGCTCGTTTGCCGCTGCTGCCCGTCGCAGGGGAGAACGCCGGGGGAGGTGGTACGCCATGAGAGCTACCGACTGCAGGCACGGCTTCGCCCTCCTGGCGGTGCTGCTGCTGACCGCTGTGCTCGGTCTGCTGGCCGCTCAGATGGCCGTCTCCACCCTGACCGACCTGGAGCTGTCCCAGGCGCGGATGCGGCGAATGCGGCTGCGCGTGGCGCTGGACGGCGCCACTGACCTGGCCCGAGCGATGCTCGCCACGGATTGGGCGGACGCCGCCGAGCCGGACAGCCTGCACGACAGGTGGGCACTGGGCCCAATGCGGGTGCGGATTGGGGGGGTATCGGTTACACTTGCCGTGCGTGACGAGAACGCCCGGGTTTCACTGCCCCACGTGGTGGCGTCGCGGCGCCCCGACGACGAGCGGGAGCTGCGCAACCAGCTTCGCCTCTTCGTGAGGGAGGCGTCGCGGGTGTTCGGCCCGCGGGAGGAGGCGATCCGGCGGTGGGTCGTGGCGCACCAGTTCCGGCTCGGGCTGCCGGAGGAGATGGCGGCCGAGGCGCTCTTCGACTTGCCGGCCGGGCCGGGCGGCACTGAGCCGCCCGCCGAGGAGCTGCCGGGGCGCTTCCTGACGACCTGGACCGACGGCTCGCTGAACGTGAACACGGCGCCGCGGGAGTGCCTGGAGTTCGTCTGGGGCGAGGATGCGGACCGCTTCCTCGACGCGCTGTTGGAGCGGCGCGAGGAGGAGCCGTTCCGCAAAGCGCAGGAGGTCTTCTCTCTGCCGGACGCCTCTCGGCTGCTGCGCCTGCCGCCGGGCGTGCGGCTCACCACGCACAGCCCCGTGTTGACGCTGGAGATGGAGGCCCGGCTGGGGCCGGCGCGTTTCTGCCGGCGCGTTGTGCTGCGGCGAGACTGGCCGTGGACGCCCATCCTGCTGCGCCAGGACGTGCCGCAGGTTGAGCTGACCGGCGAGATCCGCGAGATCACCCCGGCCGAGTTCATCGAAGAACAGAGACAGACTGACGAATATGGCTAAGGCCGGCAGGAAAGCCGCAGGACTGGACGTCGGGGCGGCCGCCGTGAGCGCGGTCGTCGTGGACCCACAGACCGGAGAGGTCCTGCGCGCACGGACCGCTGAGCGTGCCGGCGAGGACCTGCCTCGGACGCTGGCCCGTTTGCGCGATGCCCTGGGGCTGAAGGGCATGCGCTTGGCCGTCACGGCCGAGGCTGACCTGGTCGTCACCCGCACCCGGCTGCCCTTCACCGACCGACGCCGCCTCCACGAAGTGGCCGCCTACCACGTCGAGGACAGCTTGCCTTTCGACATATCCGACTGGGTCACGGACCACCTGGTGCTCTCCGAGGTGCAGGAGGGCGCGGAGCTTATGGTCTTCGCGCAGCGCCGCTCAGAGGTCGCCGGGCTGATGGACGACCTGCTGGAGGCGGGCCTGTACCCGGACCGGCTGCTGCCACGTCCGTTTGCCCTGGTGAAGGCGGCCGGCCGGCAGGTGGAGGAGGGCCGGCCGTTCGCCTGTCTGTGGGTGGGTCGGGGGCGCTTGAGCATCGGCATCGCGCGCGGCGCCTCGTTGCTCGTGGCACGCTCGGTGCCGCTGGGCGTGGCCGGAGCGGAGGCGCTGGGGCCGGAGGGCGTGGTTGACCTCGCCCTCCGGGAGGTACGTGCCTCCCTGTGGACGGCTGGGGTCCCGTTGCACGGCTGTCTGGTTCTGGTCGGCGCGGAGGAGGGCACCGATGGGGAACTGTCGCGGCGGCTCGCCGATGCCCTGGGCCCGGCGGCGATGGAGCTTCGCTCCGAGCGGGGGGATGGAGAAGGCGCTGGGATGGAATACGTGCCGGCAGCCGGCGCGGCTCGTGCTCTGGCTGACGGGGTGGCGCTGGACCTGGCCCACGATGTCCGCTCGGTCGGCCACCTGCTGCGGGCCGTCGCCCGTCCGCTGACCGCTTTCCTGTTGACGACACTGCTGGCGGGTGTGGCCCTGCTGGGGCACGAGGGAAGAAGCGTCGCGCGGGCGGCCGATGCCCTGGAGCACAACCAAAGGGTCCTCGAGCAGACCTGGCGAGCGCTGTACCCGGACGAGGCCCTGCCCCCGGATCCCATGCTGCGGGTCGAATCCGACCTGCGGGCGACGGCGTCCGGCGCGCTCACCGCCGAGGGGCCGCAGCCGGTGGAGGCGCTCGGGCGGCTCGACCCGGTCATGGACGCCCTGCCCCCGGACAAGGTGGACGTGCGGGGCTTCCGCGTGGAGGCGGGGCAGGTGACGCTGCACTGCTCCGCCGACAACCTGGGCGCCGCCGACGAGGTGGTGGCTGCCCTGCAGCAGGAAGTCGAGGCGGACGTCACGGCCCGCAACCCCATGTCGCCGGGCCAGGGGACATACACGTTCGACATAAACGTGCAGTGGAGGGAACGTGACGCGGGCGAAGCTGAGTAGAAAGGGAGCGGTCGCGCCGGCGTGGATCGCCGTGCTGGCCGTCTGCGCCGCACTGGTCTGGTCGCTCGGCCTGGGGGCCCACCTGTGGGGCGCCCGGCTGGCCCAGCGGGCCAGTGGTGAGGCTCGGCGGGCCGAGCTGCTCGGGGAAGGCGCGGGGCTGCTGCTGGCGGCGCGCGCCGAGGGCGGTGGCGTCGAGGTGCGCAGCATGTCGCGCGCCGAGGCGGCCTCCTGGGCCTTCTGGGAGACCGTCGCCGGGCGAAGCGGACTGCCCACCGACAGTTTCAGCATCGAGCCCTCGTTCGACGAACCCGAGCCCGGCAGCGGCGAGCCCGTCCTGCTGTGCACGACGGTCACCATCGAGGACGCTTCCCTGCGGCAGGTGCTGGCCTTCGTGCACCACATCACTGAACAGCGCTCCTACGTGGCGGTCTCGCTTGTGGAGGCGGACAGAGAGAGACCCGCTGCATGGGACGCCACCATCGAGACGTTCCTCTACTTCACCGAGCCGAAACGCCCTGCCACGCCGCCAGCGGGCCCCTGACCCACCGCGCGCGCGGCGCACGTCGCCTGAAGGAGACACGCACATGCGCTGCGAGAGCCAGCCTGCCGGCCTGCTGGCCCGGGCCCGGCGCACTCCTAACCGCGGCGAGACTCATCTGTTCCTGGGCCACCCCCGCTCCGACGGCTGCGACAAGACCGCCGTCGAGCCGGGCAACAGCTCCTCGCCCGGGGTCTGGACCTGCGGCGTGTCCCTGTGGCTGGCCCCCGACGGCGAATGGTCCTGCGCCGACCTGCTCCCGGCCGGGGATGTCGGGTGGGTCTTCATAGAGGAGCCCGGCGGGCCGCCCATCGTCGTGTCACGCTACGCAATCGGCCCCGTGCAGGTCGTTCACCGGCTAGGTCAGCTTGGGGCTGAAGGCGCGCGCGGCGTGGACTACCATGAGGTGCGCCTGACGGCCGAGCGGGCCTGCGGGGTGGATCTGGGCATCGTCGTCCGGGACGTTGGCCCCGCCGGGGGCTGCATCTCCGGGCTGGCGTGGGACGGCGAGGCGGCGACTCTGGCCGTTGAAGGCGGGCCGCGGCTGGGGGTCGAGTGCCCCGAGCTGGCCTGCAGGATTGCACCGGCCGACGAGGACGCGGACTGCCCGGCGGCCGCGCTCACGGCTCGGCTCAGGCTGAAGCCGGGCCGCGAGCAGCGGCTTCGCTTCAAGGTAATGCACGGGTTCGCGGGTCGGCCGTTCGGCGGCGAGCTTGCGCGGCTGGAGCCGCCGGAGGTCCTGTCCGTCGAGGTGGCATTCGGACGCATCGCGGAGCGTTGGGCCGATGCGCTGCCGACGCGGGTCTTTGCGCCCGACCCGCGGGTGACGCTGACGTGGGAGCGTTGCGCATACCACATCCTGGCGGCCATGGAGTGCGGCCTGCCCCGGATCGGGGCGGTCAACTACCCGGTCTTCTGGGTGCGGGACTGCGTGATCGTTCTGCGCGCGCTCGACCTGATGGGGCGCCACGACCTGGCGCGGGCGGGCAACGACTACCTGGCGCCCCTGGTGTTCGGCGGCGGTTTTGGTGCGGAGAGCGACGCCCCGGGCGAGGGCATATGGTCGCTGGTCTCCCACGCGCGCTGCACGGGCGACGACGCGTGGCTGGCGCGACAGTTCCCCCACCTCCGCCGACGTGCCGAGCTGCTGGAGCGCATGCTGGGTGCCGACAGGCCCCTCCGCGCGCTGAGCGAGAGCCGCGACCCGCGGTACGTCAACACGCCTGGCGTCAATCTGGTCTGCCTGCCGGCCCGGCACGGGCTCATCCACGGCCGGATGGACTGGCACAGCCCGGACTTCTACATCAACTGCTGGGCGCAGTGCGGGCTCCGGCTCGCCGCGGAAGCGGCCCGGCGGGGGGGCCACGACCCGGAGGCGGAACGCTGGGGTGGCCTCGCGACGGAGGTGGACCGGCGCATCGCGCGGCATCTGCTGCCCGAATACGGCAACCCGCGCGACCCGGCGGTCGCGCCGTATCCCACCGGGGCGCTCAGCGGCCGGCCGGAGGAGCTGCGCGCGGCCTTCGCCGGGTGGTACCGGGCGAACCGGCTGGGGCCGGACGGCGTCCGGCGGCCCGAGAAACTGTGGACATACTTCGAGGCCGCCCAGGCGCATAACGCCATCCTGCTCGGCCTGGGGGAGGAGGCGTGGGTGAGCTTATCGGGCATGATGGCCGCGTCCGGGCCCTGGGACGTGTCGGCGTACGTCGAGGGCGAGCCCGGCGGCGGTGAGCAGCTGCCCTGCCGCAACGACCGCGGCGCGCGGGGCTGGCTGCGGCCCGATCGGGCCCACGGCGGCAACATGCCTCACAACTGGACCTCCGCAGAGCTCATCAACCTGATCCGCGACGTCTTCGTCATCGAGCGGGGTCCGGAGATCGTGCTGGGCGTGGGGGTGCCCCGGGATTGGCTGCGTCCCGGCAGCCGGTTCGGCGTGCGTCGGATGGCAACCGCACGCGGCGAGGTCAGCTACACGGCCGAGGTCGCCGCGGACGGGGTAGTGCAGCTCGACTACGACGGCCCCGAGCCCTACCGAACCGTCTTCCCGCGCGGGTAGCGAGCGGTGCCCCTCTGGCCGGGCCGCGCCGGGAGTGGGGGCGAGCACAAGGGTCGTGACGCCTGCCGGCTGCTGCTCCGGTGGCGTTGAATGCCGGCATGTCATATAATCCTTTCTGGCAAGTGTAAGGAGTCGGGCGGCTGCCAGTAATGGGGAGGCAGCACGTGGGCGATCGAGCGCGACTGCTGCTGCGGAGGGTGCGGCTTCGCTGGCGTCTCTGCGCCCTTGCCGAGAGGTTCTACGTGTTCCTGCTCGGCGCGGCGGCCCTCTATGCTCTGCTGCTGGGCAGCTCCCGGCTGCTTGCTGTCGTCCCGGACCGGTTCACTCCTATGACGCTGGTGGCGCTGCCGGGGGCCGCCCTCCTGCTGGCCGCTCTGTTCCATCGCCGGCCGGAGGCGCGTCGCATGGCCCACCTGGTGGACCAGCGGGCGGCGACCGATGATCTGTTCCTGACGGCCATTCTGATCGGCGGCGCGGCGGGGCACTTCCAGCCGCTGGTGCTCGAAACCGCCGAGGATCAGGCGGCCGAGATACGCGCGCGTCGGGTCGTTCCCTTCCGGTGGGCGCGCCGCGCGGGCCGGGCCGGGCTGGTGCTGCTCGTGCTGCTGGCGGGCGTGCTGTTCCTGCCCCAGCTGGACCCCTTCGGTCACGCCGCCGAGCGGGAGCGCGTGCAGCGAAGGATGGAAGCCCTGCGCAAGAGCCGCAAGGCGACGGCGCTGCGGGCGGAGGCGCTGCGCAAGGAGAACCCGGAAGCCGAGCTGTCCCCTGAAGTCGAAAGGGCCATCAAGGAGCTCAAGAGCGAACTGGACGCCATGAAACCGGCCGAGCAGGAGGGCAACCTCCGGCGGCTGGAGGATCAGCGCGGCGAACTGGAGCGGCTGTGGCGCAAGGCCGGCGAGAAGCGGCTCACAGACGCGTTCACGCCCGGCGGGCAGGCGCAACGCTTCGGCAAAGGCGGCGGGCGAAAGGAAGAGCGGTGGCGCCGAGAACTCCGCAAGGGCAGGACGGACGCCCTCGAGGAGGAACTCGCCGCGTTGAAAGAGCTGGCCCGCAAGGTGGCCGCCACCAAGGACGCCGAGGAACGCAAGCGCCTGGAGGCCGACCTGCGGGAGCGGCTGGAGGAGATGCGCCGGTTCATCGCCCAGCAGACCAGTAGTACATCATGCAGCGCCGCCCTCGCTCGCGCGCTCGAACAGCTCTCCCTGGCCGAACTGGAGGGCATGTCGGCGGAGGCGCTCCGGGGGATGCTGGAGTCTCTGGACCTGACCGAAATGGAGCTGGCCGCACTGGCCCAGGGCATCCGCGGCATGCAGTCGCTGGAGCAGGCGCTGGAGGCATGCCGTCTGGCGGGGATGTGCAACAAGATGGGGGCCTGCTGCGGCGGTTGCGCCAGCCTGAGCGACTACATCGCCCTCTACCGGCAGATGATCAGCAAGGAGGGTCAAGTCCGCGGCCGCGGGCCCGGCATGAGGGGACCGGGCCGGGGCGCCGGCGGACTGGCCGGCGAAGACCCCGACCAGGAGACCGACTTCCCGCCGGAGCGGGCCCGCTC
>CAYFVS010000184.1:0-8990 GCA_964346565.1 uncultured candidatus Brocadiaceae bacterium
AGTGCGCCGCGGTCAGGCCGCAGGACTCCAGCGCGTGGCGCAGCAGCAGGGCGTTGATCGCCGTGGCGAGCATTCCCGCATAGTCGGCCAGAAGGCGCCCTTGCCCCTCCGGGCAGAACTGCGCCCCCCGCATGACGTTGCCCCCGCCGACCACTATGACCATCTGTGGGCAGACGCGGCGGGCCTCGGCCACTTCGCCGGCCACCCATTCGAGGGCCTCTCGCCCGAACGGCTCCCCTTCCGGTCCGGCAAAGACGGCGCCGCTGAGCTTCAGTAGAACGCGCCGTGGTGCCGGTTCGGACTCCATCTGCGGCTTCCTCCGCCGGGGCCCCTCTGCTACCCCCCGACCTCCATGCGCACGAAGCGCCGCACCTCGATGTTTTCACCGAGCTTGGCGATTGCCTGCTTGAGGAACTCCTCAACGGTCATCGAATCGTCGCGAATGTACGCCTGGCGCAAGAGGCAGTTCTCGTCGTAAAACTTGCCCAGCTTCCCCTCGATGATCTTCTCCTGAACGTGCTCGGGCTTGGCCTCGTGCTGCTTGCGATAGACGGCGCGCTCGGCCTCGACCGTCTCCTCGGGCAGCTCGTCCGGGATCAGCGCCAGGGGGCGGGAGGCGGCCACCTGCATGGCCATCTCCTTGCCGAGTTGCTTGAACTCGTCGCTGCGGGCCACGAAGTCCGTCTCACAGGCAAGCTCCACCAGCACGCCGAGGCGCTCATTACTGTGGACATAGCTGGCGATGATGCCCTCGCTGGTCTCGCGGCCGCGTTTCCTCTCGGCCTTTGCCAGTCCGCGCTCGCGCAGGATGGTGCGCGCCTGGTCCGGGTCGCCTTCGGCTGCCACCAGGGCCCGTTTGCAGTCCATGAGCCCGGCGCCGGTGCGGTCGCGCAGTTCCTTGACTTGCTGGGCAGAGATGCTCATCACTCACTCCTGGTGTCGTGGTCTTGCTCACGCGGGGCGCTGAGTCGCGGGGGTCGGTTCAGTCCTCCTCGGCGTCCTCGGCCGCCTCGGCTGCGGCCTCGACGGGTTCGCTCTCGTCGGCGGCTTCCTCCGCAGTCTCTCCGACGGGCTCGCCGGGGGCCTCCGCCTCCTCAGCTTCCTCCGCCGCAGACGGTTCGGCTTCCTCTGGCTTCTCGGCCTCTTCCGGCTCGGCGGCCTCTGGCTCCTCCGCCTGTTCTGCGCCCAGTTCCTCGACCTCCGTCTCGGCCGGCAGTGCGGGCTCTTCGCCGGGGGCCTCCGCCTGACCGGCTTCCTCCGCCGCGGGCGGTTCGCCCTCCTCCGGCTGCCGGGCCTCCTGCGGCTCGGCGGTCTCCCCAGGCTCCTCAGCTCCTCCGGCCTCCGCCGCTTCCTCCACAGGCGGCAGTGCCACCCCCCGCCCGGTCAGTCCGTTCAGAATGCCTTCCGACATCTGCTGGATGAATATCTCTATAGCCGCGATCGAATCGTCATTGCCCGCCACCACGACGTCCAGATCGTCCGGGTCGGCGTCCGTGTCGGTCAGGGCGATGATAGGTATCTCAAGCTTGACCGCCTCGCTGACGGCGATGTACTCCCGTGCGGGGTCAACGACGACCAGCAGCCCCGGCAGGCGGTCCATCTCCCGGACGCCGCCCAGGTTGCGCAGGATCTTGCGCTTCTCCCGTCGCAGGCTGGAGACCATCTTCTTGCTGTAGAGGCCCATCTGGCCGGTCTCCTCCAGCTCCTCCAGCTCTTCCAGGCGTTCCAGGCGCTGCCGTATGGTCACGTAGTTGGTCAGCAGCCCTCCCGGCCACCGTTCGGCAACGTAGGGCATGCCGCAGTGGTTGGCCTCGCGCCGGACCAGGCCGGCGGCCTGCTTCTTCGTCCCGACGAACAGGACGTAGCCACCCCCGGCGGCCACAGCTTCGGCCAGCTTACGCCCCACAATCAGCCCCCGCAGCGTCTCGCGCAGGTCAATGATGTGGATCAGGTTGCGCTGCTTGAAGATGTAGGGCCTCATCTTGGGGTTCCAGCGGCTGGTGCGGTGGCCGAAGTGGAACCCCGCCTGGATCAGGTCGCGTATGTTGATCTCGTCCAAGTCTCTCTCCCGAGTGATCATATGCCGCTTCCGCAGAACAGAGCCCACCGCCGCCCCTCGCGCCACAGCGCGGGCATATTGGTGTACGCAGAATGGCGCCCATAGGGAAGGCGGCTGAGAAAGCCAAAAGGCGAGCATCTGCCGCTGGTTACAACGGCGCCCACTATAGCCCACGACCAGCGCCCTGTCAAGCCAAACCGGCGGGCCGGCAGGCTTCACAGCACGCTGGCCCCTGGAGCGATCTCCCGGTCCAGGGTCAGCAGCACCACGTCGTCGCCCTCCTGTGCGGCCAGCAGCATGCCGTCGCTGTTGACCCCGCGCAGCCGCGCCGGCTCCAGGTTGGTCACCACCACGACCAGCTTGCCCTCCATATCCTCATTCTCGTAGTAGTCCTTCAGGCCCGCCACAAGCGTGCGCGGGGTCTCCTCGCCCACGTCGGCGCGGATGATCACCAGCGTGTCGGCGTCGGGATGGTCCTCCACCGAAACGATGCGGCCCACCTTCATCTCCACCTCACTGAAATCCTGAATCGTGATCACGGCTGCTCCTCCAGGTAAACGAATCGCGCGGCCGAGGGCATTGCTCACCCAATCGCCTCCCGTGCGGCGGCGCGGACAGTCTCCTCGGGCACTCCTTCGAACTCGGTCCAGGCTCCGACGGCGGTCAGCAGGACGAACCGGTTCTGCCCGCTGACGAACTTCTTGTCGTGACGCATCAGTTCCAGCACGCCCTCCAGGTCCAGCCCCGGGGATCGCGTGGGCAGCCCGGCCCGCTCAAGCACCGCCACCAGGCGCGCGGAGACCTCCTCAGGGCACAGTCCCAGGCGAACCGAGATGTCGGCCGCCGCCGCCATGCCGACGGAGACAGCCTCTCCGTGGCGCATCCTCTCCCCGGCCGCCTTCTCGACGGCGTGGCCCAGGGTGTGGCCGAAGTTCAGGCAGATGCGCACCCCGGCGTTGTCCCGCTCGTCCCGACAGACCACGTCCGATTTCAGCCCCACGCAGCGGGGCACTACTCGCTCCAGCAGGTCCCGGTCCAGCGCCAGCAGGCCCTCCACCGACTCCTCCAGCAGCTCGAAGAGCCCCGCGTCCATGGCGATGCCGTACTTGATGACCTCCGCCGCGCCGGAGCGGACCTCCCGGGGGTCGAGCGTCCGCAGCGTGGCCATGTCGGCCAGCACGACGGACGGCTGGTAGAACGCGCCGACCAGGTTCTTGCCTTCCGACAGGTTGACGGCTGTCTTGCCGCCGACACTGCTGTCCACGGCCGCCAGCAGCGTTGTGGGCGCCTGCACGTAGGGCACGCCCCGGCGGAAGCAGGCGGCGGCGAAGCCCGCCAGGTCGCCCACCACGCCGCCCCCCAGCGCAACGACCGTCGGGATCGAGCGCGGGTCGGGGGCGAACTGCGCCAGCCATCGCTCGGCCCGCAGGAAGTTCTCCAGGCTCTTGTTCTGCTCCCCGTCGGGCAGATCCCAGCGGGCCACGTGTCCGAACCCCGCCTGCCGCAGGCTGTGCTCCACCGGCGCGTAGTAGTGGCAGCCTATGCGAGGGCTGGTGATCACGGCCACGTTGTCCCGGGTCAGCCCGCGCTCTCGCATGGACGGGCCGAGCTCCCCCAGACACTCGAACCCGATCAGCACGTCGTAGGCGCGCTCGCCCAGCGGGACGCGTACGATCTCCATAACGGGGGATTCCTCCAGAAGTCGCAGGACGCGTATGTAAGCAGTTTCGGGGCGGTTTCGCAAGCGCGCGCCCATGCCGGTCTGGCTTGGGGTCAGGTACGGTGGAACTGCCGGTCCAGCTCGCGCCGGCTCAGGGATATGGTCGTCGGCCGGCCATGGGGGCAGGTGTCGGTGGGTCCGGGCCGGTGCCGGCGCTCCAGCAGGCGGCGAATCTGCTGAGGGCTCAGCCGCTGGCCGGCCTTCACCGCGCCCCGGCAGGCCATCATCTTCTTCAGCTTCTCGAGGCGGCCGTCCACCTTGCGGGCGCCTTCGACACCCGCCAGCTCGTCCAGCAGATCCTCGAAGAAGCTCCTCCCGTCGAACTTGCCCAGCACCTGGGGGAAGGCGCGCACGATGACAGTGCTCTCCCCGAACTCCTCGACCTCCATGCCGAAGCGGGCCAGCTCCCCGCGCAGGTCCATCACGGCGTAGAACTCCGGCTTGGGCAGCTCGACCAGTTCGGGCACCAGAAGCTGCTGGCTGGCCAGCGGACCTTCGTCCAGGCGGGCGCTGATCTCGTTGTAGAGAATGCGCTCGTGCAGCGCGTGCTGGTCAATGATGCAGAGCCCGTCCTCCTGCTCCTCGATGATGTAGCAGTCGAGCACCTGGACGCAGTTGCCGAACTGGACCGCGGGCAGCGGGCGTCGGGGCGCATGCCGCTCCGGCGCGGCGGCCGCGCCGGGGCTGCTCTGCCGCGCGGCCGGCCGGCCGCCCCTCGGAGAGCGCCGGGCCGCACGTCGAGATGGCTCAGGGGTGCCCCCCCGCCGGGTGAAGAAGTCCCCGATCGCCCGACGCACGCCCTGCACCCGCTCGTCTTCCTCCTCGCCGCTGAGGGCAACCTGCGGTGTTATCTTGGCCTCGCGCAGGCATTCGCGCATGGCCGCCAGAAGCTGCCCGTGCATCTGCCGGCCCTGCCGGAAGCGCACCTCCAGCTTGGTCGGGTGCACGTTCACGTCCACCGCCCGGGGCTCCAGCGTGAGGAACACGAAGCAGACCGGCCGCCGCCCGCTGGTCATCATGCCCCGGTACGCCTCCGCGATGGCGTGCATGAGCGTCTTGTTGCGCACGTAGCGGCCGTTCACGTAGGTGTACTGCATCCGGGTGGTTCGGCGGTCCACCCAGGGAGGCAGGAGGTGGCCCTCGATTTCCAGCTCCGGGCTCTGCCAGCGCAGGGGGATGAGGTTGTCGGCCACCTCGCGGCCGTAGAACTCGCCGATGCGCTGGGCGCGGTTCTCCGCCGGAGGCAGGTTGAAGACGGTGCGCCCCTTGTGGGTGAGCACGAAGTGGATGTGGGTGCGGGCCAGTGCCACGCGTGTGACGGCCTCGCTGATGTGGGCCATTTCGGTGGCGGTGGTCTTCAGGAACTTCTTGCGCACCGGGACGTTGGCGAACAGGTTGCGCACCTCGACCTGGGTGCCGACCGGCGCGCCGCATGCCTTCACGGGGCTGATGACGCCCCCCTCGACCGTCACCTCGTGGCCGGAGTCGCTCTCGGCCGTGCGGGAGACAACACGCGCCTGCGAGACCGCCCCGATGCTGGCCAGGGCCTCCCCCCGGAAGCCCATCGTGCGGATGTCGAACAGGTCGTCTTCCTCGGCCAGCTTGCTGGTGGCGTGGCTGGCGAAGGCCAGCGCCAGGTCGTCGGCGTCCATGCCGCATCCGTCGTCTACCACCCGGATCAGCTTGGAGCCGCCGTCCTCCAGCTCGACCTCGATGCGCCCGGCGCCGGCGTCCAGCGAGTTCTCCAGCAGCTCCTTCACCACGGAGGCCGGCCGCTCAACCACCTCGCCGGCGGCGATCCTGTTGGTCAGGCTGGCAGGGAGGATCCGAATGCTCATGGCGCGCACTGCTGAGGCAGTAGTTCAGCGCATGTTACCACCAACGCCCGACACACACGAACGGAACCGGGCATGGCTCACGGGCGCAGGACCACATACTTGGTGTCCGGCGGCATCCGGACCCAGCGCCGGTCGCTTTCCTCCTCCAACGGAACCTTCTCCCCGGGCATCCCGTTCGGGTCGAGGGCGACGGCCGAGCCCAACTCCGGGTTGGCAAGGCCGACGCGGAGGTCGTTGTTGATGAGCCGCCAGGGCGCCTGGCCGTAGTTGACCACTTCGTAGCCCTTGTGCTGGTTCCCGGCGTCGTCCTCCCAGGTGACGGGCTTCTGCTTCCAGCCGGTCGGCCGGGCAATGGTGCCCGCCTGGACGAGCACGCGCTGCGAAGCGGCCAGCGGCCGCCCATCCATCGAGACCACCAGGACGGTGGCATACTCGTTACCGCACTCGATGACCACATCCGCCAGCTCTATGCGGCCCGCTCCGCGCAAGAAGCCCGCGGCGCCCTGCGCCGCCGGGGCGTTCACCGCGCAGACGCCCCGCCCGTAGTCCCAGGCCACCTGCCCGGTGATGGACTTCACCACGCGGCTCTCCTCGTCAATGTAACCGTCCAGGTCAGCTACCCGGTCCTCGGCCGGCTCAGTGTCGTAAGTCACCTCCACCGGCCCGACCAGGAACGCCAGCGGGCTCACCGCGGTGGCCTCGTCAGCCGCCCCCTCGCTGACGGCGCGGTTCGGGTCGTAGCCGGGATCCTCGGAGATCAGCGGCATCTCCCGGCGCCAGATCTCCTTCAGCGTCCTGTGTTCCTGCACTACGGGCCTGGCCCGCTCCACGTAGCCCCTCCGGTAGAGCAGCGCCGCCGCCGGGAAGTTGCCCATGATCTCCGGCGTGTGGCAGACCCACTTGCCGATGGACGGCAGGAAGCCGTTCGCGGAGGCCGGCTGGCGCCACTGCGCCTCCCCCATCGCGAACCAGTAGAACGCGTCCGCGCCGCAAAGCGACTGGAACACGCTGACCAGGAACGGCCCCTCGCCCTGGTAGCCCAGCGGCGGCACCCACAGGGACTCGGGGATGATCATCGGGTGTCCCGCGGTCAGCTTCAGGTTCGTGGGCAGCTCGCGCGGGTCAAGCAACACCGAGCGGTTGCTGAACCGGTCGCCGTTGACGATAGCCCAACCCTGGTGCGGCCCGTCGTGCAGCCCGCCGGTGTAGTAGCGGTTCACGCCGGAGACCTGGTTCGCCGTGTAGGAAAGGCGCTCCGCGTCGTTGAGCGTCACCAGGTCGGCCGGCCGCCAGTTGCCGGCGTTCACCACCTGTCGGCAGCCCAGCTCTTCCCGCAGGAACCGCTCCACCTCCTCGAACCAGCTCCGCATCGTCATGGTGTAGAACTCGAGCTGGTCGGCCAGCCGTCGGTCCATGCCGGGCGAGTGCGGACCGTGCTGTCGGACGGCGTCGCGGGTCATCTCCCAGATGTGGTGCAGCCCCATCTGGCCGTCGGCCGGTGCGTCCTTCTCGTGGGCGGCACCGTCCCATGCCTCCAGGGCCCCCTCCAGCGAGCCGTACTTCTCGGCGAGCCACTCGGCGAACTGACGGCGCAGCAGCGCCCGCTCCGCACCCGTCACGTCCGCGATCGTCCAGAACAGCATCGAGTCCTCGTTCTGTATCTGGATGACCGCCACGGCCGGCTCCCGGCTGAGCGGCACTCCGGTGTAAGGATTCTCCGGCCCGAACACCGCCCGCAGCCAGCCCTTGTAAGCCGCCTGCACGCGCGGGTCGAAGAACACCAGGCACGTCATGTTCCCCTGCTCGGACTCGATCCCCCAGCTATCCCGCACCCGCGTCGCGTGGGGATAGTAGGGGGAGATGGTCATGTAGATACCTTCCTGTTTCATCGCGGCCACGTACTGCCAGAGCTGGTCAACCTTCTTGCGGTCGAAGTCGGTCAGCTCCGAGCCCTCCCCGGCGGACACGTTCCCGTGCCACCGCACCATGTTGACCCCCCGCTTGGCCAGGAAGCGCGCGTTGTCGGCCAGCGCCACCCGCCCCTTGCGCCAGACGTAGGAGTTGACGGCCCAGAAGCGGATCGGCTCCCCGTCGCCGCGGACGAACTCCCGCCCGTCCTCGCTCAGGCGGATGAACCCGTGCTGGCCCGCGTAGTCCTCGTTCAGGCCACGCAGGTCCAGCAGGGCTTCGTCGCTGTATGTGTCCCGGCCCGGCCGGAAGACCCACGTGCCGGGGTCGTCCTCCGCCCAGCGCTCGGCCGCGCCCGCCGCTCCCGACGCCAGGACCACCGCAAGTCCGACAAGAAACAGCGCACAGATCGCGTTCACGACGCCCCCTCTCCGTCCTGCCATTGTGGGTCCCTCCAGGTTTGGACTGCTCACGCGCCGCCGCTCCCAGATGCTGCCGGCTGCCGCGCACAGGCATTCTACGGCACAGGGGAGGATTCCACAGGCGAACGCGCGGGATGGTTCTCTGCCGCCTTACTCGGCCTCCAGCTCCGGCGGGCTCAGCCGCAGGCGCAGCGTCTCCGCCGGCAGGGCCGTCTTCAGCACGCGCGCCTGGGTCCGCGCCGGCAACCCGTGCAGCGCGATAAACCCCAGCGCCGCCTGGTGGTCGAACTGATCCCCCTCCTCGTAGGTCGCCAGCGCCTTGCGGTAGAGCGCGTAAGGGCTCTGCACGCCCACCTTCGCCGCGCTGCCCTTGTAGAGCTTCATCCGCGCCGTCCCGCTGACCACCTGCTGACTGCTCAGCACGTAGGCCGCCAGGTCCTGGTGGAACTTCGTGAACCACAGCCCGTCGTAGATCATGTCCGCATACTGCCGGCTGACCGTCTCCTTGAACCGCATGGCCGGCCGGGTCAGGGTCATGCCCTCGACGGCCGCGTGAGCCGCGTGCAGCACCACGGCCGCGGGCGCCTCGTAGATCTCCCGGCTCTTTATGCCCACCACCCGGTTCTCCACGTGGTCAATGCGCCCGATGCCGTGCCGGCCGGCGCGGTGGTTCAGCTCCTCTATCAGCGCCGCGCCCTCCATCTGCTCCCCGTCGAGGGCCACCGGCACGCCCTGCTCGAACTCGACCTCCACGTAATCCGGCTTCTCGGGCGCCCGGGCCGGGTTGACGGTCCAGGCGTAGGCCTCCTCCGGCGGCTCGGCCCAGGGGTCCTCCAGCGCGCCGCACTCGATGCTGCGGCCCCACAGGTTCTCGTCGGTCGAGTAGCTGGCCTCCGGGCTCACGTCCACCTCGATGCCGTGCTCGGCGGCGTAGTCAATCTCCTCCTGCCGCGTCATGCCCCACTCGCGCGCCGGGGCGATGATGCCCATCTCCGGGTCCAGGGTGCGGATGCCCACGTCGAAGCGCACCTGGTCGTTGCCCT
>CAYFVS010000185.1:0-10718 GCA_964346565.1 uncultured candidatus Brocadiaceae bacterium
CGCCGCAGCGTCTCTGGGGGAACCCAGCCGGCCGGCAGGTACAGAGCGAGCACGCCGCCCGGCGCCACTTGAGCGCGAAGGTTCCGCAGCGCCTCCACGCCGAGCACCCGCAACGGGCTTCCAACCCCCGATAGCGCGCCGGGTCCCACGATGATGACGTCCGACTGCGACTTGCCACCGGCGCCGAGGGGATGCAGAGCGTGGACGAGCTTCTCTCCCCAGATCAGGGCTGCCCCCCGCCGCGTCTCCTCCAGGACCGGGGCCACCAATCCCACGGTCTGGATTGCGCCGGCATAGGCCGCCGGCAGCACCGTCAGCAGTCGCAACGCCGTCCCGCTGGCTTCGCGCGCCGGCCCACGCAACGCCACCACGTCGCCGCCCACGCACGTGGCTTCCAGGTCGCCGGAGACCAGCCAGACCACTGGTCCCTGCCCTCGGAGTTCAGCCCGGTCGAGCCGCAGGGAAGCTGCCTCGCGCTCCGAGAGCGCCTTTCCCCTGCTGAGCTGAACCCGGAGGGGCCGCCATCCCGCGTGGGGAGGCACGGCGAGCAGAACCACAGCCGCCCCGGCGGTCACGCACACGGCCGCCAGACTGCCCACGACGCTGTCCGTCCGGGCATCGGCATGACAGGCCAGGAACACGGCCAACAGACAGAGCCCTGCTGCCGCGGCTGCCGCGCTGACGTAGGACAGCGCGAGAAGCCCGCCGGCGGCCGCTCCGGCGGCCGCCGCCATCGCGCCGATGGGCCCGGTGGTCAGGGCTGGCGCCGCCGCAGCGCCGGCCAGAGCCGCCAGCACCCAAAGCGGGAAGATGCGCCCCCCCACCAGCGCGCGCGACGGCAACTGCATCGCTCCCGTTCCGCTCACCACGATGTCGGGATGCAGAAGCAGGGAATGGGTCGCGATGAGCAGCAGAACCGCCAGCGTTGAGGCCCCGGCCAGCACCTGACCACGGGCGGGCCCGGTCCGCGGGCCCGCCGCCGGCAGCAGCAGCGCACCGACGGCCAGCGCAGCGCCGAGGTCCGTCAGCGCGTAGCCGGCGGAGCGGGCGCACGGCACGTAGTTCCGCAAGAGAACGGCCGCCACAGCACCTGTCGCGGCTGCGAACACAATGCCTGCGTCCGCCGGTGCATCCCGGCTATCTGGTTCAGGAACGCTCAGCCGGCCTCCTCCGGCAAAGCGCCCGGCCGCCGCGAGAATGAACACCGATAGGACAACCGCAACGCCGACCCCTGTCGCTGCAGGCAGGCCACCCGCGCACGCGGCCAACCCAACGGCCAGGCCCGCGATGAAGACACCTGGCCGGGCTTGCGCGGCGCCTCCGGCGAAGACCGACAGGGCAGCGCAGGCCGCCCCGACGGTGAGAAGGTGGACCCACCAGTCGGTCGGCCCGGCCTGGACCCACCATATCCAGAGCCCAAGGCCCACCGCTCCGGCGACCAGGCGCATCCAGGCGGCGCCCTGCCCGGCTCGGGGCATGCCCAGGCTCCATCCGGCCAGCGCCGCTGCCAGCGTCAGGGCCGGTCCGGCGTATGCGGGGATGGATGTCAGGTCGGCGCGCAGGAAAGCGAAGAACAGCGGCAGGCTCAGGGCTACGCCGCACAAGAAGGCGGCCACGCCGCCGCCCGTCCGCGAAGGGCTTGTCTTAGCGTGGTCCAATGCTCTCCAGCCCGCCCATGTATGGCCTCAGCACTTCCGGGACGCGCACGCTGCCGTCGGCCCGCTGGAAGTTCTCCAGCACCGCTATCACGGTGCGGGGCAGGGCAATCCCCGATCCGTTCAGCGTGTGGACGAACTCCGTCGAGCCGCCGCCGGGCGGGCGGAAGCGCACGTTGGCCCGACGGGCCTGGAAACTGCGGCAGTTGCTGCACGAGCTGACCTCGAGCCACTCCCCACACCCGGCCGCCCACACTTCAATGTCGAAGGCCCGCGCCGCCTGGAAGCTCATGTCTCCAGCCGCCAGCTCTTTCACGCGGTAGGACAGCCCCAGCCGCCGACAGACGTCTTCGGCGTCCCCCAGCATTGATTGCAGTTCCTCTTCCGAGCTCTCCGGCGTCACGAACTTGACCATCTCGACCTTGTCGAACTGATGGCCGCGCTTGATGCCCCGCACGTCCTTGCCGGCGCTCATCTTCTCCCGTCGGAAACACGCCGTGTACGCCGTGTAGTAGAGGGGGAGGTCTTCCGCATCCAGGATCTCGTCGCGGTGCAGGTTCGTCAGCGGCACTTCGGCAGTGGGTATCAGCCACAGGTCGTCTTCCACGTCCCGATACAGGTTATCTGCGAACTTGGGAAGCTGACCCGTGCCCACCAGGCACCCGCGGTTCACCACGAACGGCGGATAGGCTTCCACGTAGCCGTGCTCGGCCACGTGCAGGTCGAGCATCCAGTTGATCAGCGCCCGCTGGAGCCTGACGCCCTCGCGGAACATCACGTAGAAGCGCGAGCCGCTCAGTTTGGCGCCCCGTTCGAAGTCCAGGATGCCCAGCTCCGGGCCCAGCTCCCAGTGGGGCCGTGGCTCGAAGTCGAACTCCGGCGGGTCGCCCACGGTCCGGACGAGTACGTTGTCCTCCTCGTCCAGGCCATCGGGGGTCGCCTCGTCGGGGATGTTGGGGATGATCAGCAGCAGGTCGTCCAGCTCCTGGCGGACATTCTCGGCGCCGGCGTCGAGCTGACCTATGCGCTCACCGACGGTCCTCATGCGTTCTATCAACTCGCGGCGCTCCGGGCCTTCCTCCATGCCGCCGATCCTCTTTGACTCGCGGTTCCGCTCCGCTTTGAGCTGCTCGCACTCGGTGACCAGTTTGCGCCAGCGTTCGTCGAGATCCCGCACGTGCTCGACCAGCGCCGGATCCTCGCCGCGCCGCCGCAGGCCCTGCCGGACAGCGTCCGGCTCGTCCCGGAACAGCGTGATGTCCAACATGCCGGTTGTCCTCAGTGAAGGGATGGACCGGGGCCGTCTGGCCTCGCCCCGGCTGGCGCGTATGGTAAGGGTCCGCCAACGCTAAGTCAAAACCGGCTGCCGGGCCGCTATCGCACCGGTCTGTCGCCGAAGCAGGTGCCCACCGACCGTGCTGCGCGGACCAGCTGGCAGTCCGGCTGGACCAGGCGCTGCTGGTCGGCGACGCCCTCCAGCGAGACGGGCACTATCTCCGCGCCCTGCAGGCCGACCATCACGTCGAAGTTCCTCCCGGCGGCCTGAACGACTGCGGCCTGGCCGAAGCGGGTGGCCAGAACCCGGTCGCGGGCCGTCGGCGTGCCGCCGCGCTGGATGTGTCCCAGCACGACCGCCCTGCTCTCCAAGGAGGTGCGCTCCTCGATCTCGGCGGCCATCCATACGCCTATGCCGCCGAGCCGGATCTTCTCGTGGCCGCGCTCCACCCGGTCCCGCACCACGTAGCCGCCCTTCGGCCGCTTCACGCCTTCGGACACGACCACAATGCTGAACCGCTTGCCGATGCGGCTGCGCTCCCGGACGGCTTCGCAGATGATCTCCATGTCGTAGTCGATCTCCGGGATCACTATCACGTCCCCGCCTCCGGCCATGCCGCCCACCAGGGCCAGCCAACCTGCGTACCGGCCCATCGTCTCGATGACCATGGCCCGGTGGTGGGACATGGCGGTGGTGTGCAGCCGGTCAATCGCCTCGGCGATGATCTGGACGGCCGTGTCGAAGCCAAAGGTCACGTCGGTGCCCACGATGTCGTTGTCAATGGTCTTGGGCACGCCCACGATGGGGATGCCCTTCGCCGCGAGACGGTGGGCGATGCTCAGGGTGCCGTCCCCGCCGATGCAGAACAGCACGTCCAGGCCTGCCTCCTCGAAGTGCCTGACGCAGTCGTCTGAGCGGTCCTCCGGCTCCCGCTCACCCTCGCCCACCGGCACGTACTCGAACGGATGCGCTGAGTTGGAGGTGCCCAGGATCGTGCCGCCCTGGGTCAGGATCCCGCTCACGTCCTCGTAGTCCAGCTCGACCATCTTGTTGCTGACCAGGCCCTCAAACCCGTCAAGGATGCCGACGGCCTCCAGGCCGTAGTCCAGCAGGCCCGTCTTGACGACAGCGCGAATCACCGCGTTGATGCCGGGGCAGTCGCCGCCGCCGGTCAGCACTCCGATGCGCTCTATCGAGTCCGTGCCGGGCATTTGGGACCTCGTCAATGGTATTCGTGTGGCTCAACCAGGACTCGTCCCGCCTCCGTCCGCTGCGCCGCCTCGAACGCCTCCTCCGCCGCCTCCAGCGGGAACCGATCCGTCACGACCTGCGCGGAGTCCACGGCCCGGGCCGCGATCAACGACAGGGCGCGCCAGAGCTGGTGCGGAGTCGCGCCGCGACTGCCGACGATGGTGAGCTGACGCCGGCGGAGACGGTCCGTCGGCACCGACAGGCTCGGGCCCGTGCCGGCCAGGTGCGCGGCGAAGCCGATGCGGCCCCGCGGCGCGGCCAGCTCGACTGCCTCGGACGCCGTCTGCTCGGCGCCCGTGGTGAC
Source organism: uncultured candidatus Brocadiaceae bacterium (assembly GCA_964346565.1). Taxonomy (GTDB): domain Bacteria; phylum Planctomycetota; class Brocadiia; order SM23-32; family SM23-32; genus JAWOCH01. The sequence goes on from CAYFVS010000185.1 coordinate 4,487, forward strand.
GATGACCACGTCGGCGCCGCGACCGTCCGTCTCGGCCAGCAGTTGCTCCCGCACTTCCTCCGGTGACCCGCCGGGCAGGCGGACGGTTGCGCGTCCCGGGGCTGCCTCGGGCTGTCCCAAGGTGAACACCCGCGAGACCCCGAGCGACCGGGCCAGCAGCACGTTCAGCGTGCAGAACGCCCCACGGCCGATCACCAGGACCGTGTCTCCCGGGCCGACGCTGAGCATCTCCTGGACGTTCAAGCATCGGGCCAGGGGTTCAGTCAACGCGGCGGCCTCCGGCGGAACGCCGTCGGGCACCTTGTGGACCACGCCCTGCCAGACGGCACCGGGCGGCACCACCATGTACTCAGCGAAGCCGCCGTCCCACGTGCCGCCCACCGTGGCGGGTCGGTCGCAGACTGTGGGCTGGCCCCGTCGGCAGAAGCCGCACGAGCCGCAGGGCACCGAGCCGGCCACCGTGACGCGCTCGCTGTCGTAGTGGCCGTGCACGGAGGAACCGACCTCGACCACCGTGCCCACCAGCTCGTGCCCAAGCACGACGGGCGTTTGCACAGCGTCGTTGAGCCCCTGGAAGGCTTGCACGTCCAGCTCGCAGACGGCACACGCGTCCAGGCGCACCAGCAGCGAGTCCTCCGGGCAGTCCGGCGTGGGACGCTCGGTCAGCTCAAGCCGGCCGGTTTCGCGCAGCACAACAGCCCTCATCGGCCCTCCCTCTCGAATCCACACCCGCGTTTACCTTCACTCACGGAGCAGGTGGGCGCCGTCCTGCAGCAGGGCCAGCACCACTTGCCGCAGCCCGGGGTCCTCATCCAGCCCATCCACCAGCAGCGGCACCGTATCCGGCCGGGCGCCGACCGTCTGCGCCTCCGGCATGAGGTCGGTCACGTAGCGGGCCCACGAGCGCAGATCGGCGCGCAACCCGGCCTCGCGCGCGAGGACCATGACCAGGCGCCCCTGCAGATGGCACAGCGAGAGCTGCGCCTCGGCGGCCGTCCGGGCGAAGGCGCCGATCTCCGCCCAGAAGGCGTGCTTGCCCTCCGGCACGGGCACCGTGACCAGTCGTCGGGCACCCATCGGCCGCACGTCCTGTGCGTTGGACTCGGCGAAGCTCTGCACCTGCTGCTCGGTGCGACGCGCCTCTTCCGCGTGTTCCTCGACAACCTGCCCGACATTGCCTTCGACAAGCTCGCCCACGACGCTGGCCATCGTCTGGCGGTCCGCCTTCAGGAAGGTCAGTACGCGCCGCAGCGCCGCGCCCCACCGGCTCTCCTCCTGATCGGACAGCCGACCGGCCGCGCACCGCGCCAGGTCCTGCACATATCCATCCTCCCCGCCCTGTTGCTGGTGCAGCACCAGTTCGGCCAGGGCCGCGCCGGCGTCCGCCAGCGCCACGTTGTCAGCACCGATCATGTGCTCAAGGGCGCGCCGGTCCTCCGGGCGCCACGGCTGCCGCCCGAACCAGCGCACTACGCCGACGAACCGCCGCAGCCGCTTCATCAGCACGGGCCGCACCAGCCTGCCGTCCCAGTCCACGTGCACCACCTGGTGGCCGCAAAGGGTCAGGTCGTACCCGCGCGGCAGCCGGCGCTGCATCTCGGACTCGAAGAACGCGGGCAGCTCGTCAGAGGCGAAGACCAGCGTCTCCGCGCGCCCCTCGGCAACCCGCCCGGCTATGGCCGCCGCCAGCGCGGCGTCCACGTCCGGCGTGCAGACGACCACTGTGAACGGCTGACCCATGGTGCCCTCTTCGCGCCTGGAGCCCCCGCGCGGGGGGCTTATCTTAGCTGATTGCGTATGTTCCTTTCAACGCCGCCGGGCAGCCTCTTGCGGGGCTTCTCCCGCTGCTGCTTGCGTTGCGGTTCCGCGACGGCCTCTTCGCCCGAGGGCGGGGCGTAGCGTGGCACGTAGGGCTCCAGCTCCAGCAGGTGGTGCAGCAGGATGAGGGCGGCCTCCTTGTCGGGTATGTTGCCTCGCGTCCCGCTCTCGACTGCGCCGAAGGACGAGGGCGGCACCGGCGCTCCCACACACGACAGGCAGCCGGTCTGGCAGTCGCAGCCGTGGATCAGGTCCGCCGTCGCCTGCATGATCTCCTCGGTCAGGTCGAACGCCTTCTCGCTGAACCCCATGCCCTGAGGATACTTGTCGAAGATGAACAGCGTCGGGCTGTCCATGTTGGAGGAGTCCACCACCGCCCCGATGTCCACCGTGTCGCACATGACGAACAGAGGCACGACCTCAACCAGCACGTTGGCCAGCCCGACCAGCCCCTCAGCCGGCTCACGCCCGTGCTTGCGTGCCAGCATCAGGGCGTCGTCCGGGGGCAGGGCCCACCACGCCACCGTCTGCAGGTCCTGCGGCGGCAGATCCAGCTCCTCGTAGCCGATGCTCTCCCGCGATCCGAACCGCACCTTCTTGAACATGGTCACGCAGGAGGTCACTGTCACCGGCGCCAGCCCCACCTGCGCTGTGCGCCAGCGCCGCTTCTGCATCTCCGAGCGCTCGTCTATGCGGATGCTCGCCTCGGTCACCGCCTGGGTGAAGTAGTCCAGCTCGTGCTTCTGCACGCAGGCCAGCTTCCGCTCGATGTCCAGCTCGGTGACCAGGTAGGTATCGCCACCGTGCAAGTAGACGGCGTTGTCGTGGAGTTGGCTGAAGGCGCTGGTTTCGTCCACGTAGCCGACGACGCGCTCCTCCTCACTGTCCATGATGGTGTAGGTGGTGCCGCTGATGCTGCGCAGGTTGACCTTTGCTGCGGGGTAGCCCTGGCCGGTCCAGTACCAGCGGTCCTCGATGCGGCGGGCCATCCGTGCCCTCTCGAGTTCCATGAGCAGGGCCTCAGTGTATTCGCCGAACAGCACCGTCTCGGCGCCTTTCAGCGGCAGCTCGTGGATTGCCGTGCGCAGGTGATTCAGCGCGACGTAGACGTTGTCCGGGTCAACGACCGCGTTCTCCGGGCTCTGCTCGAACAGATAGGTGGGGTTGTGCATCAGGTACTGGTCCACCGGGGCATTCTGGGCGATGAGGAATACGACCGACTCGTCGCGGCCCCGCCCTGCCCTGCCCGCCTGTTGCCAGGTGCTGGCGATGGTCCCGGGGTAGCCGACGACGATGGAGGCGTCCAGGCTGCCGATGTCAATGCCCAGCTCCAGGGCGTTGGTGCTGGCGACGCCGAGCAGTTCCCGAGTGGGCAGTTTGCGCTCGACCTCGCGCCGTTCCTCCGGCAGGTATCCACCGCGGTATGCCTGGACGGCTTCCGCCAGGCGGGGACTCACCTCCGAGAGGCGTTCACGGCAGTAGCGAAGCAGTCGCTCCGCCCCGCTGCGGGTGCGGCTGAACGCGATGACCTGGATCTCCTCCTTGACCAGTTCGGTCATCAGGGCGACGGCCTCGGACAACGGGCTTCTGCGGCCGGCGAACTGGCCCAGGCGCGGCGGGTTCCACAGCACGAACAGCTTCCGCCCGGCCGGGGAGCCGTCCCGGTCAATCAGCTCCACCGGCCGCCCGGTCAGGTGGGAGGCGTGCTCCGCCGGGTTGGCGATCGTGGCGGACGAGCAGACGAAGCGTGGTTCAGCCCCGTAGTGGTCCGCAATGCGCAGCAGGCGCCGCACCGTGTCCGCCACGTTCGAGCCGAACAAGCCACGGTAGGTATGGACCTCGTCGAGCACCACGTAGCGCAGATGGGCGAAGAACCGGCTCCACCGACCGTGGTTGGGCAGGATGCCCTGGTGCAGCATGTCCGGATTGGTCAGTATCAGTGAGGCGCCGTCGCGGAGCTTGCGGCGCAGCTCCGGGGGTGTGTCCCCGTCGTAGGTGCCTGCGACCGCCGAAACCGCGGGGCACTTCTCCTTGAACCCCTCCAACATACGCAACTGGTCCTGCGCCAGCGCCTTCGTGGGATAGACGAACAGCGCCGTGGAACTCTCCTCCTCCAGCAGGCTCTGGAAGATGGGCAGGAAGTAGCAGAGCGTCTTGCCGCTGGCGGTCGAGGTGACCACGACGTAGTCCCGGCCCGCCGCGGCGGCGTTCAGCGCCTGCGCCTGGTGCACGAACAGGCGCTCGATGCCCGCCCGCCCGAGCATCTGGCGCAACGGCGGCGCCAGGGGCCGTTCGGGCTGCGCGTAGGCCGCCTCCCGCGACGGCAGCTCGCGGACCTCCACGATCTGCCCGCGGTACCACGGCGCGCCCTTGATGCGCCTGAGGAATCCCTCAGCGTCCATCGGACTCAACCATCCCCCTGCATTTGGAGCCGGGCGGCATACTCCCGGACGGCGTCTTCCTGCGACTCGGTCTCGATGGAGCCGGGCCGCAGACGGCGAACGTACTTGATGGCCGCCTCCGGCTCCATCCCGCGCCGCACCATGTAACAGGCTGCCATGGTGCCGGTCCGACCCCGCCCGGCCAGGCAGTGCACAGCCACCGCGTGGTAGTCGTCTATGTGGCGGTCGCAGAACTCCACGAACCTGTCAACCTGCTCCTGGGTCGGCGGCCGGAACTCCCCCACAGGGATCTGGAGGTAGTCCAATCCTTCCCGGCGAATCTGCTTCTCCGGCATCCGGTGGCTGGTCAGATTGACTATCGCCCCCACGCCCAGGTTGCGCAACGCGCGCCAGTCCTCCGGCGCGCCGCTCGGCATGGCCATCCCGGCCAGTTGGCCCTCGATGATCCAGCTAAACCCTTGCAGGGCCATCCTGCTCCTCCGCGTCAGGATACAGCTCGGCCACCATCGCCCGCAGCAGGGCCAGCGGCAGGCCCATGACGGTCGTGGGGTCGCCATCGAGGCGCACGATGTTGGGATCATCCGGCTGCACGGCGTACGCCCCGGCCTTCGCGAGAGCCCCAGGGCGCGATGCCAGAGCCTCTATCTCCGATTGCTCCATCCGCCGCATGTGCACCCGGGCCGAGTCAGCCCGGCACAGCTCACGCCCGTCCGGGGCCAGCAGGCAGACGGCGGTCACAACCTCATGGGGCTCCCCGGTCAAGCGCCGCAGAATGCGCACGGCATCGGCCCTGTCGGCCGGCTTGCCGATGATCTCTGCGCCGCAGACCGTCAGTGTGTCGGCGGCAACCACCAGGGCTTCCGGCCGGCGCTGCGCCACGTCGCGCGCCTTCGCCAGCGCACGACGCCGCGCCAGGGCGCGGGGGTCATCCGCCTTCACGCTGGACTCGTCCACCGACGGGGCGGCCACTTCGAATCGCGAGACCGCCTGCGCGAGGAGACGTTTACGGGTCGGGGAACCACTGGCCAGCACAATGGGAACGGGGACGTCAATCAAGTGCCGGCGCTCCCGGGGCCGGTCCTTCGCTGTCCGGTTCGGCGCTCTCGCCGGCCTCAGCGGTTGGGCCTTCCGGCTTCAGAGCCGCCGCCTGCCCGGGCTGAGCGGGGGTCCCGTCCTCTTCGGCTGCGCGGGGCGGCTCGGCCAGGGCCTGGTCTATCTGGCGGCTGCGGCTGCGGTATGCCTCAAGCCACATGCATTCGGCCGGAGCGCTTTGCATAGCCCTGCGGTATGCTTTGAGGGCCAATCTGGGGCGCCCCATTTTCTCGTAGAACGCCGCCAGGTCGCCCCACACGACCATCGGCACCACGTTCAGCCGACGGGCATTCTGCACGACGTGCCAGTCGCCGCCGTCAATGACACGCGGGTGCTGCCGCACGTATGCCTTCCCTTCGGCCACGAGCAAATGCCGCACCTGTGGCACGGCCGAAGCCCGGTAGACGGCCAGCTCACACGTTGCCTCCTCCAGCTTCACGTCGGGCCGGCTGGTCACCAGATACTGCCAGTATCGGGCCATCAGCGCCGTGTTCCCCTGCTGGCGCGCGGCCTCGCCCAGGATCCACAGCGCGTCATCGGACCAGGAACAGGCCGGGTGTTCCTTCGCCAGGCACTCCAGCAGCCTGACCCGCTCCACCGGCCCTGTCTCCCGGGCAAACGCACGCTCGAAAACCGCCTTCGGCGGCTCAGCATCCGTCTGGGCCGCCGCCGTCCCCATCGTAACTACAGCGGCAACAGCCAGTAGAGCCGGGATGGCGCGCATTGCCGGGCCTCAGATTCGCAGCATTGGTCACCGTTCCCACTCACCGCCCAATGATAGTCAGTTGGCCGTCCAGCGTCAACCGGTGCAGCGCAGTGGGCATTCTTGACCCGCGGGGCCGGGCCAGATATCATGCCTGCGGACCGATGGTACACACTGCGCAAGCAAGGGCGGCCCTCGTCTGCCTGCTGGCCGGGGT
>CAYFVS010000186.1:0-2127 GCA_964346565.1 uncultured candidatus Brocadiaceae bacterium
TCGAGCACGTAAGCCTGCTGCTCGGCGGGGGAGCCGACGCGGTGACCCTCTATGACCTGGCCGGCAGCGGCATAGAGGAGGTGGGCATTGATGCCGGCTACATCGGCGGGGCCGACGACGTGACCGACACCATCCTGCTCCACGGCACGAGCGGGGCCGACATCTGCTCCGTGCCGCTTTCGCAGGACATGGAGGACGAGGGCACTCAGCAGGCCACCGATCCCGACGAGACGCTGGGCGACGCCGGCGACGTGAACGTGGAGATTGACCCCGAGGCCGGAGACCCCGATCTGATGATCGCCGTCCACGGCCTGCCGGCCCTGGTGACCATCTCCGGCACCACCGCCGCCGCCGACTACCTGACCATCAACGGCACGGGCGGCGACGACACCTTCCAGGTCATGGAAGGCGTGGACGACCTGGTTTACGTCAGCATCGTCGGCTCCGGCGGGTCGGATACGGTCATCGGGCTGGACGTGCCGAACGTCTGGCACATCGCCTCCGACAACGTCGGCACCCTGACCGGCGTGGGCGTCATCAACCTGTTCTCGGTCGAGAACCTCCAGGGCGGCGCGGACTCCGACCTGTTCATCTTCAGCGACGGCACCGGCGTGGACGGCTACATCAACGGCGGCGACGGAGAGGACACGCTCGACTACTCCGCCTACACCACCGACGTCCAGGTGAACCTGGCCGCCGGCACGGCCACCGGCGTCGGCGCCGGCGTGTCAGAGGTCGAGCACGTGCTGGCCGGCTCCGGCGACGACACCATCACCGGCGGCGAGGGAGACAACCTCCTGAGCGGCGGTCCGGGCGATGATGTGCTGACCGGCCTGGGAGGCGACGATGTCCTGGACGGCGGACCGGGCGACGACGTCATGGACGGCGGCGAGGGCGACGATCTGTACATCGAGGTGCCCGGCAGCGACGACGCCATCTTCGACTCGGGCGGGATAGACCGCATTGACCTGTCCGCCGCGGCGATGGCCGTGCGGCTGGACCTGCGCAAGGACCGCGGTCAGAAGCAGCACGTGGACGACGCGCACAACTCGCTGACCATCACCGGCGTCATCGAGGAGGCCGTGGGCACGCCCTTCGCCGACACCATCGAGGGCAACCGGGCGGACAACGTGCTGATCGGCCTGGGCGGGGACGACTGGCTGCGCGGCTGGCAGGGGGACGACCTGCTGGAGGGCGGCCAGGGCGACGACTGGCTGTTCGGCGACCAGGACAACGACGAGATCTACGGCGGCGAGGGGGACGACTTCCTGCTCGGCCTGCACGGGGACGACTGGCTCTACGGCGGAGCGGGCAACGACCGGCTGTTAGGTGCCGCGGGTCAGGACTTCTTCGACGGCGGAGACGGCGAGGACACCATCCTGGGCAAGGGCACCTTCAGCCTAACCGCCCTCACCAAACAGCGCCGCTGAAGCCTGCGTTGAGGGTAGTTGGTGGAGGATACGGGATTCGAACCCGTGGCCTCGACAATGCCATTGTCGCGCTCTCCCAGCTGAGCTAATCCCCCACCTGGTGCTGCCTGACACCTCAGGCAGCACAGAGCAGGCGAACATTGGAACAGGTGAGCAGGAGAAACGACCAGCGAGACGCTCCAGAAGGCAGGTGCCGGTGATGCCGTCCAGGGCTCGCCTGCGGTCTCCTGTTCCCCTGGTTTCCTTCTTCAACCTGCGCAATCAACCGTCAGAGAGCATCGAACGGCCAGTATATGCCATCGGCCCCCCAGGCGCAAGCGCACAGAACCCGCCGTCGGGCATTACGCTCGACGTCCCGTTGGACGGTTCCTCGCACAACGGTGCGCCACGCCCAGCTACAGGCCACCTTCTCTGCAGAGCACCCCCGAACTCCTGATGCACTTGACATTGCACCCGACACGTGTATGCTATATGCGCCGCTGCTTGATCCAGGAGTGACCGAGTATGCGGCGCGCTCGAAGGACCGGATTTCGGCCCGGCGTACGGCGGGCCCCGGAGGCCGGCGCTCAGGGCGAGCCCGGCGCTACCTTAAGGGCTCTGACAAAACAAACCGCTGAGGAGGTGATATATGGGCACGTGAAGGGGGGCAGTCCCGCCTGCGGGGGGAGGCAGCCTCGACGCTCAGTTGAGCCGGAGG
>CAYFVS010000187.1:0-4623 GCA_964346565.1 uncultured candidatus Brocadiaceae bacterium
TTCGCTACCCTGGCTTTCGCACCTCAGCGTCAGCAACGGTCCAGAGAGCCGCCTTCGCCGCCGGCGTTCCTCCTGATATCTACGCATTTCACCGCTCCACCAGGAGTTCCGCTCTCCCCTACCGCGCTCTAGTCGGGCAGTTTCGGGCGCAATCGCCCAGTTGAGCCGAGCGCTTCCACACCCGACTTGCCCGACCGCCTACGTGCCCTTTACGCCCAGTGATTCCGAACAACGCTTGCCATCTCCGACTTACCGCGGCTGCTGGCACGGAGTTAGCCATGACTTCCTCTTGGGCCTTTGTCAAACGGCCGGACCTCTCCGTCCGAGTTTCATAACCCCTGACAGCGGTTTACAACCCGAAGGCCTTCTTCCCGCACGCAGCGTCTCTGCATCCGGCTTGCGCCGATTGTGCAATATTCCTAGCTGCTGCGCCCCGTAGGGCTCTGGGCAGTGTCTCAGTCCCAGTGTGACCGGTCGCGCTCCCACGCCGGCTACCCATCGTCGCCTTGGTGAGCCGTTACCTCACCAACCAGCTAATAGGACGCGGGCGCCTCCAAGGGCGGAATAAGGGGCCGAAACCCCTCAACCTTTGAACGTGCCGGCTACCCGCTTACGAGTAAGAGAGTGCCAGCGCATCATCATCGGGCATTAGCGGCACTTTCGCCTGAGGGCCGCTCGAAGCGGCCGCCGTTATTCCCGTCCCGAGGGCAGCTTGCCCGCGCGTTACTCACCCGTTCGCCGCTCTACTTTCCCGCCGAAGCGGGATTTCGCGCTCGACTTGCATGCCTAAGGCACGCTGCAAGCGTTCGTTCTGAGCCAGTATCATACTCTTCAAGAGAGTATTTCAGTCGGCCGCGCATGCTCGTAAGCCATCATGCGCGCCGTGCCCCTGGCTCTTCCGGGCCGCGTTGGCGGTGCGTGCACCGCACGAGACCTGCTTGTCCGACGGACGATCTCGCGATCCGTCCGCCTCCTGTCTGTCAAAGAGCATACTCATCCTTTGTACGTCTATTATACGGCCTCTGGGCCATATGTCAAGCCCCGGGCGCCGAAAACCCCGCCGCTTCACCACGGGGACAGATGCACCCAAGGCGCGACACTGGCGTCCCTCAAGCCGGCTGCACCCCACCGACCCGAAGTGCGGCCGCGTGCGCAACGACAGCACACATTTTAACACGCCGAGCCCCCGTGTCAAGTGCGCGAAGCGCGTTCCGTGGGCGCGAACCGCGCTGCGGCTCGGGTGGCGGCGGTATGCCATTTGCGTACCCTCTTGCGTCGCACTTTGACATCATGGGAAGAGACCGTCGCCGGGCAGTGAACATTTCGTCCCCCGCATGCACTAACTAATCTGGCGGGGGGCGAGCGACACGCGGGGGTCCACGACGATTCTCTCCTGAGTCTGCCGCAAAGAGAGCTTCTCGTCTGCCCCCGGAGGCAAGGCGGGAGGTCAGAGACGATGACGACCAGACAGAAAAACCAATACGGTCAGATAGAGCAGCAGTTGGCCGAGCTGGAGAAGAGGCTGCTGCGGGAACTCCAGCATCGCATGACCAACGTGCGCAATACGTCCTCGGAGCACCCGTCGGACCTTCTGGACCTGGCTTCCGACGGCGAGCTGGACTACATGTCCGCCGTCAGCGCGGAGGCGGGCTCCGACACTGTGCGTGAGATCCAGAGGGCGCTGGAGAAGCTCCGCGAAGGCAACTACGGCGTCTGCGAGGACTGCGGCGAGGCCATAAGCAAGCGGCGGTTGAAGGCGCGTCCCTTCGCCACGTTATGCATCCGGTGCAAGGAATGCCTCGAGCAGGCCAGCATGGCCCGCCAGAGCAGCTCCTACGCCCGCGGCGCGGTGCCGGAGCCGGAGTTCGACCAGGACGAAGAAGGCACCGCACACGGGGAGTTCAACGAGATAATGCGCGAGCTGGAGGACGTGGAGCTGAAGGAGATGTTCTGACCCCGCAGAGCCAACAGAGTGGCCGAGAGGCCAGTTAACATCCTCTCCACAGAGGACGTTAACATCCTCCCACACGGGGAATGCGCCTGACCAGCGCATTCCCCTTTTCTTCTGGCCGACTGCCATAGTGGCGCGCCATCGGCGCCGCTGCCCGGCCATTGCGCCCCCAGCCGGTCTGTGCACGGGCGCTGAGCCCTGCACAGGCGCTGGCAGGTACTTACCGTTCGGGGCACCGTCTCTGCCACTACGGCACGCCGCCCCACGCAAGCAGCGGGGCAGAGCCGGCATGCAAATGGTGACCCCACGGGGAGTCGAACCCCGGTTGCCGGATCGAAAGTCCGGTGTCCTAGACCACTGGACGATGGGGCCCTCGGTAGAACGACCATTCTACACGGTGCGCCCCGGCAGTCAACCGCCAGGGCGCCCAGAGCGCCCCCTACGAGTGTGACCCGAACGGTCACGCGGTGACCCCTCGCGCCACGTCTGGGGTCGGCCCTCGATCCGTCCCTCCACCGCTACCTCGATCAGTTGCACGCTGCCGTCGCTGAGCCGGCCGGTCCGGCGGGTCACCTCCACGCGCACGTTTCGGTGCCTCGTGCCGAACCTCTCCGCGCGCCGTCGCGCGGCATCCACGGCCTCCTGTCGGGCGGCCTCGACGGCCTCTTCGAGTCCGGCGAACTCGCGCCGCCCCTCCGGTCCGTACAGCAGGCAGCGCCCCAGCGCATCCGCCCGGACTCGCGCCTGGATGCGGACGGACACCTGGCTGGCCGCAGCTCCCACCGCCCCGGCCACCTCCGCGTCGGGCGGCACGGTCGGTTCGGCCCCCAGCATCGCGCAGGCTGCGGGCAGGTAGGCAGCAACCGGCGCGCCGATGCCGACGACCGGCCGCCGCTGCCGCCAGCTCAGCGCGAAGGCCCGACCCGACCCGTCCTCCAGGGCCCTGTCCAGCAGCGGCAGCACCCGCTCGGGATCCAGGTCCACGCCGTCGTCCCCCGTCAGCTCACGCCGCATCAGCGCCAGCGCCAACCGCCGCTCCACCGCGCGCCGCACTTGCCGGGCCGCCCCGTCGGCCGTCAGGCCCAGCGCCCGCCCCACGGCGGCCATTCCGAGCCTGGCCGCCTCGACATTGTGCCCGGTGAACGCCCCCAGCACGTGCAGAGCGTCCGTCGGCGTGACCGAGGAACGCTGCACCAGGCCGACCGCCTCCAGGCGGCCCACGCGCAGCAGCCCGGGTGCCACGGCCCCACACGCTTCACACAGGGCCCGGCGGGGCATCGGCCCCCCGCTCAGCAGCTCCGCAATCCGCCTCTCCTGGCCCACCAGGGGCGCATCCACCCGGCGCCCTGACAGCAGGAACAGCTCCGGTGCTCCCGGCTCGGCGTCCTCCAGCGCCCCGTCCACGTTCGGATAGCGCTCAGCCAACATGCACAGGGGCAGCACTCGCGCCGGGCCGATTGCCAGCTTCCCGCCCTCGAGGCGCACGGCGCTGTCCCCGCCCAGGCCGACCGTCTGCACGTCCGCCGCTGCCACGCAGGTACGCCAGCCGCCTACTTGAGCGCCCGTCTCGCTCAGGGCCAGCCGCCCGTCGGCCACTGCGGCCATGTCGGTGGTTGTCCCGCCCATGTCCACGACCAGCGCCTCTGCGGCTGCGGTCAGGTGCAGGCCGCCCACTGCGCTTGCGGCGGGGCCGCTCAGCACCGTGTCCACGGCGCACAGCCGTGCCGCCTCCCGCCGCATGGCCGACCCGTCCCCCCGCACCACGAACAGCGGGGCGTGCACTCCGCGCTCCGCCAGCGCCCGCTCCACCCCGTCCAGCAGTTCCTCGACGATGGGCACGAGGCGGGCATTCAGCACGGCCGTGTGGGCCCGGGAGACGAAGTCCAGCTCGCTGCTCAGCTCATGGCCGCAGACGGCGGATACACCCAGCTCATCCGCCAGCAGCCGGCGCACCTCCAGCTCGTGCAGTGGGTTGCGCACCGCGCCGTAGCCGCTGACGGCGAAGGCCTGCGCCCCTTCTCGCAGCAGCTCCCCGGCGGCCCGCAGTACCTCGGACTGCTCCACAGGCGACTGCGGGATGCCCTCGATGGTCATGCGGGCGCTGAGCCGTCGCACCAGCGGAGTCCGAATGGCCTCAGCCAGCCCCTGGTGGTAGGGCATCACCAGCAGCCCGACCGCCCTGCCCCGCCCCTCGACGATGGCGTTCGTGGCCAGCGTGGTGGACAGGCAGACGTAGGCCACCCGGCCGAGAAGCTCCGGGTCGAGCTGCTCCAACGCCTCCCTGATGCCAACCACCAGATCGTGGTGGGTCGTTGGGGCCTTGGCCTTGTCGAGCACGGCGCCCGCGGCAGAATCGAGCAGGACGGCGTCGGTGTAGGTCCCCCCGGCGTCTATGCCCAGGCCCAGGCTTGCCCCGTTGCTCAGGGGGTCGGCGGCTTCTTCCGCCTCATAGATGAAGCTGCCCGTCTCGACGCCGGCGGGCCCGGCCACGGTTCCCACGGCGCCTCCTTCCCGGGCGGGCACGGCCGTCAGCACGCGCTCGTCGTTGGTGGGCACAGCCACGTGCCCGGGCGGCAGCACGAGGAACCGCGCCCCGTCCCACCGCCCGGCGGCCAGGTCCTCGATGAATGCCAGGCTGCCTTCCAGCCTCTCGTATCGCCATCCGGCGGCCT
>CAYFVS010000188.1:0-1504 GCA_964346565.1 uncultured candidatus Brocadiaceae bacterium
TAGCGGGCCACGTTGTTGTAGCCGCCCAGGAAGCGCGAGCCGATGACCACGTCCGCCTCTCCGGCCAGGATGGGCGCGGCCACGCCCGGGATTTCGTCCGGGTCGTGCTGCCCGTCGCCGTCCAGCGTGACCAGCACATCCGCGCCCAGCTCCAGGCCGGCCTGCAAACAACTGCGCGCCGCCGCGCCCGGCCCCCGGTTGGCCCCGTGTTCTCGAATCTGCGCCCCCGCCGCCAGCGCCGCGTCGGCCGTGCCGTCGCTCGACCCGTCGTCCACGACCACCACCGCGTCCGCGTGCGCTCTCGCCCGGCGCACGACGTCGCCGATGAAGCGTGCCTCGTTATAGCAGGGCAGGGCGGCCACCACCAGCGGCCGTCTGCCACTCCGATCCGGGCCCTTGGCTAAGGGCATGGATGTCACCTCCGTTCTATGCGCCTCCGTTCTACGGCCACCCGTTCCACGGGTCCCCGTCCTACGGGCTCCCGTCCTACGGGCACCCGTACCACGGGCAACCTCACGCCCCACGGCCCCCAGGCCTATCGCCGCCACCAGCCCGTTCCCCAGCAGCCAGCCGGCCCCGCTGGCGGCGATGCCGAAGCGGGGCACCAGGGCCGCTGTCGTGCCCAGGGTCAGGGCGGCCACGACGCCGCTCATCAGGGTCAGGCGCCCGATGCGCCGGCGCACGCGCAGGTGGGCATAGTACAGCCCGGCCAGGACCGCCAGCGGCGCCGCGGCGGCCAGCCAACGCAGCAGCCCCGCCCCCTCCGTCGCGTAACTGGGTCCGAACCAGCGCAGGAACCAGGGCGCCGTAACCCCCACCAGGATGGCCGCCGGGGCCGTCAGCGCCAGGCCCAGCCCGGCCGCCCGGATGAGGATGGCGCGCAGCCTGTGCGGGGCGTGCGAGCCCTCGGCAAAAGCCGATTGTGACAGGGCCAACCCCGGGCTGATCAACAGACTCCCTAGCATCCAGGCCATGTAGGCGTGGGCGCTGGAGGCCGGCCCCAGCATCTCCAGGATCATGAGCGGTAATATCAACTGCGAGCTCTGGGCCAGCAGCCCCGCCAGGTAGTTGCCGCCCGAGTAGGGCAGGATGGCCGCCAGGTCGCGCCAGCGGAATTCGGGGCGCGGCCGGTAGCCGGGCTCGACGCGCGGCAGGAACAGGGCCAGGCTGACGGCCAGCGCCAGCACGACGCCCAGCGCGACCGAGCCGGCCAGCCCGGCCGCCCCCAGCCCGGCAAGCGGAGCCACCAGCAGCAGCCGCGCGCCGTTGGCGACGCCGGTGTGGGCCAGGGTGTAGCCTGCCCGGCGCCGGGCGACGAAGGCCATCTTGACCACGCCCCCCAGCGTCGCCGCGGCGACGAAAGCCAGGAAAGTGGCCACGTAAAGACTGTTTCCGCGCAGCGCGGCCAGCGACGGCGACCACAGGGGCAGCCCGGCCAGGTACAGGCCGGCGACCAGCAGGCCGGTCAGCGCGTTAAAGGTGAAGGCGCTGTTCAGCAGCCGCC
>CAYFVS010000189.1:0-2680 GCA_964346565.1 uncultured candidatus Brocadiaceae bacterium
GTGTCCGGGCCCGACGGCCCGTCCGAGTCATTGACGAAGACGTTGAGTGCCACCTGTGCGCCGGGCTCGGCCGCCACCCCCAGGTTGCTCCACGGCAGCAGCACCTCCAGCAGGTACCCACCCTCCATCACCCGGCTGGCCGCCTCGACGCTCAGCTCGGAGGTCCGCATGTCCGGTGGGCGATGGTCGTAGATGTGGCTGCGCAGCTCTCCGAACTTGGGGTCGGCCCCCGGGGCGAAGATCACCTGGTAGCGGTTCGCCGAGCCGAGAGAGTCGGCCAGGAACAGCTCGACCGAGTCGTTCCAGTAGAGCGCGCTCGCGTCGGCGTTCTCGACGCCCGCCTCGTCGGTCACCGCGACCAGCACCAGCAGGCCCTCATCGTCCCAGCCGATGCGCATCGTGGCCTCGAAGTCCTCCGGCGGGTAGAGCTGCCCCTCCGGGCCGCCCATCACTTCGACGCGGAAACCCCCATCCGCCCAGTCGTCGGGCTGACCGTCCACGGCCATGCCCTCCAGCCGTGGCACGTCGAAGGTGGGGCGGTCCAGCGCCGTGGCAGACGCCACGGCGCACAGCAAGGCCAGTACGCACAGAACCGCTGTTATTCCACGGCAGCGCATGGGACAGCCTCCTCGGCGAGTGCCGGCAGTAGCAGTGAGCCCCCTGTTCGAAGCGAAGGTAGGATTGTAGCGACGGGCGCCCCGAGTGTCAAAAGGGGGGAGCCGCCGGGGGCGTCCTCTGCGCCCCGGCGGCTCCCGGAGGGTTGCTCGCCGGCTCGAGCGCCGGTCAGTAGCTCACGACCTCGACCTCATCCCGGAACTCCTCCAGGGTCGTGACTCGCGCGGCGTGCCTGTCTATGGCTGACTTCCGCGCGCGCGCCACCAGCAGGCTTTCGGGCCGGACGCCTGGCAGGTGGCGGATCACCTTCTGTCGGGTGCCCGTGCCTTTGGCCACTATGCTGACCTGCTGCCCGTAGAACCGTCGCCCCGGCCGGTCGCCACCGATGACCACGACGGTGACCCACTCGTCGGCGTCCAGGTGCATGTTGGCCGCCTCACGGAGAGCACGGAGCAGTACGTCCCGCAGAACCTCGACACGGCCGGCCTCGTACTGGGGACCCAGCAGCGCGTGGAAGGCGGCATCGGGCGGCAGATGCGGCGCCGCAGGAACTGGCGGCCCGTAGACCTCGCGCCTCGCCTCCTCCCAGAGCGACCCGCCCTCGGGCTGCGGCTCCTCCGGCTTTGGGCCCGGCGGGGCGACGAGGGGGAAGCCCACGCTCGCAAACAAGACCGCCCCGTAGCCCTCCAGGTAGATGTCACGTGTCCCGGGGCCGCCGAGCACATGCGCGAAGCTGCCGGGCCTCGCCTCTGCCAGGTGCTCCTTGCCCAGCTCGGCCGCCAGCATTCCGTGCAGGACGTGGGACATGACCGCCATGTCCTCGGCGACCTGGGCGGCGCGCTCGGCGCCGCCGGTCGTCGCGATGACGATGGGCGGCCGCAGGCCAGGCTCCGGGGTGACCGCTCCTGTCAGCATCGGCACGGGCTGGTCGCCCGCGAGTGCGACCAGCTCGACGGCCTTCAGCTCGCTTACCGTGCGTTCGAGGTCCTCGCGCACGGCCTCGAGTTTCTGCTGCTCCTTGTGCAGCCGCTCCATCTCGTGCCGTGCGCGCTCTATCTGCTCCATGAGGTGCTCGCGGTCCTCCTCGAGCTGGTGCACCTCTCTCCTCAGGCGCTCGGCGCGCTCTTCTTCCTCCGTAGCTTCTGCCCTGCCGGCCGCGAGCGCGCAGGCGATCAACAGGACGCCGAGAGCAGTAGTGACGGCTCTCATCGGGCTCTCCCTCCCTCAGATCAGTTGGGGTTGGTTGGCGTGTCGGAGACAGGTGACGGGACGGGCGCGCGGCTGACCAGCGAGGCCATGTCCCACCTGGTGCGGTACAGCTCGTCGTGCGTCGCCGCTGCAAGGAAGGCCAGGTCACCCCGGATGCGCGCGTCGTCCGTGAGTCGGTTGGACTCAATGCGCCGGAGCGCGGCCGCCAGCGTCCTCCGGTCCTCCTCGCGCGCGGCGTCCAGCGCGTGTACGAGACGGCTGAGCAGGAGCTGCGTCTCGCCCGCGTACCTGGCGGCGGCTCCGACCGCAAGGGCCTCCAGGTCGTCCCGCAGCTCCTCGTACGGCGCCTGCGTCAGGCGAGCATCCTCGGCGGCCCTCTGGACGGCCCACTCCAGGGACTGCGTCAGCGACGCCTCCAGCTCCGCGCGGAGCGTGCCGAGGTCCGCCGTCGTGGCCATGGCGCGCGCGATGACGAAGCCCGCGACGACAAGCGCCACCGCGGCCGCCAGGCGAGATGCCGCACGGAGCAGCACAGGCGCCAGCGGGCGCCGCTGGCGTGGCAACTGCCACGCGTCCAGTCCCGCCATCACGGCGCGCCAGCCGGCCACCGCGTCCTGGCACTGCGAGCACTCCCGGAGGTGTGACTCAAGGGACTCGTGCTGCTGCTGCGGCAACTCCTCGTACAGGTACTCCATCCACTGCTCCTGGGATGGATGGTCCATCTTCGGCTCTCCTTCGCTTTCCATCACGGGTCGAGTAGTTCCGCTTCCAGCGGCGCGACCAGCCTGTTGAGCGCCTCGGCCATCCTGGACTTGACCGTCCCAAGAGGGATGCCGAGCACCTCGGCGATCTGCCG
>CAYFVS010000190.1:0-1743 GCA_964346565.1 uncultured candidatus Brocadiaceae bacterium
TCACGACCGTCGCTCTGGTCGGCTACACCAACGCTGGCAAGTCCAGCCTTATGAACGCCTTGAGCGGCGCCCACGTGGCCGTCAGGGACCGGCTGTTCGAAACGCTGGACACGCGGACCCGTAAGTGGGAGCTGGACGATGGCCGCCGTGTGCTGCTGAGCGACACGGTGGGGTTCATCCGCAAGTTCCCGCACCACCTGGTTGCCTCCTTCCACGCGACGCTGGAGGAGGCCCGCGAGGCCGACCTGCTGCTGCACGTGGTTGACGCGTCAAAGGACGACGCCGAGCAGGAGATCGCGTCGGTCAACGAAGCCCTCGAAGAGGTGGACTTCGGCGACAAACCCACCATCTACCTGTTGAACAAGATGGATCTGGTGGAGGATTACTCCTCTGTGCCCCTGATCCGCAGGCTGGTCGGGGAACTCATATGCACCAGCGCCGCCACGGGCGAGGGCCTGGACCAGGTGCAGCAGCGTGTGCGCGAGCTGCTGGACCGGGAGCTGGACCTCTACCACGTCTCCACCGGGCTGGGCAACGGCCGGCTGGCCGCCTTCCTCCACGAGAACGGACAGGTCGTGGAACGCTCGTGTCGCGACGGGACGCTGGAGTTCCGCGTCAAGCTCAAGCCCAAACACGCCGGCATGGTGGGCGCCATGGGCGGGGAAGCCCGTCGTCTGGAGGCCGCCCGCTGAGGCCACCCGGCCGCCGTTGTCCCCACGCTCGCTCCCCGACTACAATGGTTTCAGCGGCTACTCCTTTGCTCGGGTCGCACACGTCCGAGATGGCGACACGAACTCTGAACAAGCGGCACGCTATCGCCCTGGCCCTGCTGGGGGCCGCCGCCCTGGCGGCTGTTCTGATCCTGGGACCGGCCCGGGGAAGCGCCCCGCCGGAGCGCAGGCTGTCCGTCTCCCCCGTCGCCGGCCGGGGCGGGATGTACGAGGCCCGGTTCGAGGCGATGGGAACGGACGGACGCATCGTGGTCGCCGCCGACGCACCACAGGCGGCCCGTCCCGCGCTGGAGGCAGCCGTCCGCGCCGTCCGCGCCGTCGAGCGCCTGATGAGCACCTACCGGGCCGACAGCGAGGTGAGTCGTCTGAACCGCCTGGGCGCCCGAGAGAAGGTGGCTCTGTCCGAGGAGACGGCAGAGGTCCTGCGCCGGGCGCAGGAAGTCTCCCGACTGACCGACGGCGCGTTTGACGTGACCTATGCCCCCCTGAGGGCGCTGTGGCGCCGCGCGGCGCGTGAGGGCGCCCCTCCGCACGAGGAGGCGCTGCGGGATGTGCTGGCCGCCGTGGGCTGGCGCAAACTACGCCTGGACGGGGGCGAGGCGTCGTTCACGGTCGAAAGCATGGCCGTGGACCTGGGCGGAATCGCCAAGGGGTATGGCATTGACCGGGCCGCCGGGGCTCTGCAGAGGGCGGGCGTGCGGACGGCGCTGGTGGATCTGGGTGGAGACATGCGCCTGCTGGGTGCGCCGGCGCCTGGGGAGGGCTGGCGCGTGCAGGTGCGGCGGCCGCCGGGCGCGGCCGAGGAACTCGTGTTGGAGCTGACTTCCTGCGCTGTGGCCACCAGCGGCGACTACGCGCGCGGGTTCCGCGTCGGAGACGAGTGGTTCTCCCATATAGTGGACCCCCGCACAGGCTGGCCGGCCGAAACGGCGTCCAGCGTGACCGTCGTCGCGCCGGATGCCACCACGGCGGACGCCCTGGCGACGGCACTCAGCGTGATGGAGCCGGCCGA
>CAYFVS010000191.1:0-2061 GCA_964346565.1 uncultured candidatus Brocadiaceae bacterium
CTCGCTACCCGGGCTGCCGGGGTGCGGCCAGACAACTATGCGCTCGAAACCGGGTGCGTCTTCGTCGGGCGCGATGCCGGCCAGGCAGCGGAACAGCCACTCCCCCACCGAACCATAGGCGAAGTGGTTGCGCGAGTTCATGGCCGGCCCCTCGCTGTCGCTGTTCCAGCGCTCCCAGATGGTGGTCGCGCCCTGCTCGACCATGTAGCCCCACGAAGGGTAGTCGCGGTTGAGCAGAAGCCGGTGCGCCACCTCGGCATAGCCCTCCTCGCAGAGCACAGGCAGCAGCCACTGCGTCCCCCCGAAGCCGCAGGACAGGTGCCCGCCCCGCTCGCGGATGTCCGCCGCCAGGTCCGCCGCCACCGTGGACCGGTGTCCCTCCGGCACGATGCCGAACGCCAGCGCCAGCGCGTTGACCGTCTGGGTGGCGTTCTCGTAGTGCCCTTCTCGCAGGTAGCGTTCGTTGAAGGCCGCCCGGACCAGGTCGGCCCTCTCCTGCCAGCGATCAGCGTCGGCGGTGCGGTTCAGCGCCTTGGCCATCTCCGCCAGCAGGCACGCCGAGCGGAAGTGATGCAGCGTGGCGAACATGGTCTTGTCGGTCTCCACGCCGGCGGGCACCCAATCGCCGTAGTCGTTGCCGCGCGCCTCCCGCCACAGGCCGTCCGGGTTGCGCTCGGCCACGAAATCCGCGGCCCGGGCCGCGGCGTCGAAATGCCGCTCCAGCAGGCGCTCATCCCGGTACATCAGGTACATGACGGAGGGGATGATGATGCCGGCGTCGAGCCAGCCCGGAGCGCCCGCGGAGGGCAGCACGCCGCCGGGACTCACGTAAGGGCAGACATCGGGGAAGGCCCCCTCGGGCGTCTGGGCGTCTCTCATGTCGCGGAGGAACTTCTCCAGCATGGCCGCCATGTCCATGTTGTAGCAGGCGGTGGGGGCGAAGATCTGCGCGTCTCCCAGCCAGCCCAGCCGCTCGTCCCGCTGAGGGCAGTCGGTCAGCACGCTGTGCATGTTCCCGCGCTGTGACCACCAGATGTTCTCATACAGGCGGTTGACCATCTCGCAGGAGCTGGCGAAGGAGCCGGTCCGCCGGCAGTCGGTGTGCAGCACCAGGCCGGTCAGCGTCTCCCGGCCGGGCTCGCCGGGGTGGCCGGTCAATTCCACGTAGCGGAAGCCGTGGTATGTGAACCGCGGCACGAAGACCTGCTCCCCCTCGCCGCGCAGCACGAAGGTGTCGGTCGCCTCGGCAGTGCGCAGGTTCTCGGTGTAGATGGAGCCGTCGGCATTGAGCACCTCCGCGTGGCGCAGGCGCACCTCGGTGCCCTTTGGGCCTCTCGCCCGCAGCCGGCAAACCCCTACCATGTTCTGCCCGAAATCGAACACGTAGATGCCCGGGCCATGCCGGCGCACCTCGACCGGCCGCAGTTCCTGAGTCACCCGGATGGGCGGGTCGTGCTGAGCGGTGAGGTCGGCCTCCAGGGGCTCGAACACCTCTGCCGGCCGCCAGTCGTCCGCCGCGAAGCCGGGCTCGTCCCAGCCGGGCACCTCCAGCCGGGCGTCGTAGTGCTCCCCGCGGTAGATGCCGCTGCGGACAACGGGGCCGTCGGAGCAACGCCACGAGCCGTCGGTGACGAACCGCTCCGTGCGCCCGTCGGCACAGTGCAGCTCGAGCTGCGCCAGCAGGCGCGGAGGCCGCGGCCCGAACGCTTCCCCCTCCTCCGCCCAGCCGATCCGGCCGCAGTACCACCCCTCGGCCAGCAGGCCGCCCAGGGCATTCTCGCCGGTCCGCAGCTGCTCCGTCACGTCATAGGTCTGGTACATGACGCGGGTGCGGTAGTCCGTCCAGCCGGGGGCCAGGATGTGATCGCCGACCTTGTGGCCGTTCAGGCGCAGCTCGTAGAGGCCCAGCGCGGTCGCGTAGAGCCGCGCCGCCGTCACCTTCACGCCCACGCTGAAGTCCCGCCGCAGGTAGGTGACCGCCTCCGGCTGGACCTGTCCCGGCGCTCCGATCCATTCGGCCGCCCAGTCCTCCGGCGCGAGCAGGCCCATCTCCCACCGGGC
>CAYFVS010000192.1:0-2650 GCA_964346565.1 uncultured candidatus Brocadiaceae bacterium
GGTGTCGCTGACCACGCGGGATATCAGCCGCCCGGTGCTCTGGCGGTCGTGGTAGCTCAATGAGAGCCGCTGCAGATGCGAGTAGACCGCCTGGCGCAGGTCATAGATCACGTTCTGCGCCAGTTTGACGTTCCGTATGCGGTGCACGCCGGCCAGGATGGCGTGCGCGAAGAACAGCCCGGCCGCGACACCGATCAGGATGCCCAGCATACGCATGTCGCCCGGCTCGATGCCGTCCCTGATGATGTTCCTGGTCAGCGGGGGTATGACCACCTGCAGACCGGCGAGCGAGGCGGTGAGTGCGAGCGTCACCGCCAGCAGGCCCTTGTAGGGCCCCAGGAAGCGGAACAGCCGCAGCAGCACCGTCCGCTTGTCCAGGCATGCGTTGCAGATCTGCATCCCGGGCGGCAGAAGCTGTCCGCACTGCGGGCAGCGCTGCCGGGCATCCTCGTTGGCCTCGGCGGTCACCTCCTCCTCGTCCCGGTGCTCCAGCTTCTCTTCATGCTCGTCCGGCTCGTTCCAGCACAGCCGGTCGGCCAGGTACTCGCCCAGTTGGTCCTTGAACTCGGCGACCTCGGAGATAAGTGACGAGCTGAACCGGAGTGCCCGCACGTTCTGCTGCCAGGTAGTCAGCAGCAGGATGCCGTTGCCCATGTAGCGCTTGACGGTGACGAGGGCCATCTCCTGGATGGGCACCTCGCGGTGGACGCCCTGGCGCCTCCTGTTGACGGCGAAGATCCGGCGGTCGGAGACCAGCAGCGCCTCCGGCACATAGGCGCCCTCCATCTCCATGTCGCTGACGAAACAGAACTCAACCCGCTCGTCCTTCTGCAGGTGGCCGCCTGCGCGGTCGTGCACCCACCGGGGAGCGGCCGACAGCTTCCTGTGTAGCATGCGTTCGTTCATGGCTCTGGCCGTCAGTAGTACATGTCCATCAGTGTGCGGCTTTCCGCATCCAGCGCGTCGGGGTCGGGGATGCGGAAACGGTTGGCGTCAACGTCTATGACGACTATGCCTCGCCCTCTTATCCGGCGGAAGTTGTCCCTGTCCTGCACCTGGAAGCTGCGCTCCCCTCGGTCGGTCAGCACGGTCCACTGCGTCGAGTTGTGGGCCTCCTCGATGGAAAGAATCCTGTTGATCTCCGGGATGTGGTAGCGCTGCTCGAGCATCTCCCGCAGCAGGCGGCGCGAGTCGCACTTCAGCTCGTGCAGGTCGCGGATAACCCCGATCTCCTCGTCGTCCTTGAACAGAACCACGTGGTGCTCGGGGTCCGAGTAGGGGAAAGCCAGCTTGGCGACGGCCTTGTCCCATTGGCCCCTGTCCCGCACCCGGACGGCCACGTTGCCCGAGTCATCCATGAAGACGTCAACGTCCTCTGCCGGCAGAAAGCAATCCTGGGTGGTGCTCATGTCCTCGATGGGCCTTTCGGCCCTGCTCCTGTTGAGTTGACCCCGGCGCTCTGTAAGGGCCGGGCCCGGGGCGCCGGGCTGCGTTCTGGGCACCGGAGGGAACAGCACGGCGCCGTTCGCACTCTCGCCCGCCTGTGGCGCGCAAGGGAACCGGGACGGCCGTGCCCGCTCGGTGCGCCCGCAGACAGGCCCGTCCACGCCCCACCGGCAGGTCGGAGCGGACGGCATTCTGTGCGGGCCAAGAAGGTGAGCCGACGGTGGAATCAGACTGCTTCCCCCAGATGCGACCTCAGTCTGACGCTTCTCGGATGGTGTTCTCCTGCATTGACTTCAGTGGTGCATCCGTCGGTACGGTTGCCTGCAAAGCCGGATGCGACGCGAGGTTCCCTGGATCGGGAGTTCCTTTCCTTGGAAAACGGGGCTCGCTCCTCAGTCTCCGCAAAAGCAAAGCGCCATGCAGGGTTGCTACCTGCATGACACTGTACCAAGTGTAGGGGCGCCCCGAGGGGAAGTCAAGGGGAATTTCGGCTTCATCCCGAAAAGCGTGCGATGGCGCCCCAGCGGCCCGCCGTCCCCCGGGCGGCGAGCCGCGCTCAGTCTTGACAGAGGGCCTTCGCAGCGTTAGGCTGGACCAAGTTGGCGAGGGGGACACCGGCACCAGGCGCCGGGTCAGTCCGGCGCGGTTGTGCGGGCCGGTGCAGATGAACGCCGGACGAGATCGTCTCTTCTGAAGGGGGTCCTGCCATGTTGCGGTACGGACTTGTCGGTGTGCTGGTTCTCGGTCTGATCGGGACGGCTGTGGTTTGGGGCGGCGGCCCGCCCGCCGGGATGGGCCGCACCGGGCCTGCGGAAGGAATGCCTCCGCAGGCAGCGATGATGACCGGCATGATGATGCGCGGCGATATCGCCGCCTGGGACGGCTCTGTGTTCGCGCTTCGGCGCGGCGAACTGATGAAGCTGGACGGGGATCTGACCGTGGTCAAGTCCGTCAAGGTCCCCAGGCCCGGTCGCGGACGCGGTATGGGCCCCGGCGGTGCAGGCCAGGGCCGCGCCGGCATGACGGGCATGCAGGGCGGCCGTATGATGGGCCGGATGCAAGGCCGCATGATGTGCGGCATGGCTAGCCTGGCCGCCGACAGCCGGGGCGTCTACGTCCTGAGCGGCTCGACCATCACCGTCTACGACCACGACCTGACGGAGGTCCGTTCCGGCCATTTGGCCGCCCCGGCAGAGGCGGAAGA
>CAYFVS010000193.1:0-4860 GCA_964346565.1 uncultured candidatus Brocadiaceae bacterium
GCCAGCAGCAGCTACAGCGACACGGGCCTGAGCCCCGAGACGCAGTACTGCTACACGGTGACGGCGGTGGACACGTCGGCCAACGAGTCGGCGGAGTCCGCCCAGGACTGCGCGACCACGAATCCGGCCGCTGCCACGGGCACTATCCTGCGCGAATACTGGCTGGATCTCGCCCTGGGCGGCGACGTGTCCACTCTGACGTCTGATCCTGACTACCCGGATAACCCCAGCGGCAGTGAGCAGTTGACCCTCTTCGAGGGTCCGACCAACTGGGCGGATTACTATGGCAACCGCATCCACGGGTTCGTGCACCCGCCGACGAGCGGCAGCTACACGTTCTGGATAGCCTCTGACAACGACAGCGAACTGTGGCTGAGCACGGATGAGAACCCGGCCAACGAGGTCCTGATCGCCTCGGTGGACGGGTGGTGCAATCCGCGTGATTGGACCAAGTACTCCTCGCAGGAGTCCGCTGCGATCACGCTGACCGGCGGTCAGAAGTACTACATCAAGGCGCTCCACAAGGGCGCTAACGCCGGGGACTGCATCGCAGTTGCCTGGGAAGGGCCGGGCATCACTCAGCAGGTCATTGACGGCCAGTACCTGTCACCGTGGTGAGCTGCCGGCGCTCCGCCGAACGATGCGGCGACGGCAGCAAGTACAGCGATGACAACGTTCTGGTGTAGTGAATGCGATGGTCGAGCAGTAGCAAGCGCTCTGTGACAAGAGCGGCGGCTTTGCAGCGCGGCGGTCCCACGGGCCGCCGCGCTGCCTCTTGGCCCCGGACCGGGGACGAGGGCTGCCGGGCAGGTTGTTTGACGGCTTAGAGCCACCCCCCTACCATGAGCGTTGGGGTAGAGTAGTCCCGCATGGGGTCTCGCGATCTCTCTCTTCTCGACGGGGGGTGTGCCATGGGCGACGCACTGGACAGACGTGACTTCATCCGGGCCGTGGGCATGGGGACGGTTGCGGCCGCCATCGGGGGCTGCGCGACGGGCGCACAGGCCAGCGCCGCCACGGGGGCGACCAGCGCCGTCGGCGATCAACGCTATCTGCTGCCGGCGCTGCCGTACGAGTACGAAGCCCTCGAGCCGTTCCTGGGTCGCCGGACGCTCCAACTCCACCACGACCGTCACCACCAGGGCTACGTCAACGGCCTGAACAGCGCCTTGGACAGCCTGGCGCAGGCACGCGCGAAGGGGGACATGGGCGCCGTGAAGCACCTGAGCCGCGACCTGGCATTCCACGGCTCCGGACACGTGCTGCATACGCTCTACTGGCGGAGCATGGTCCCCGGCGGTGTGGCGCTGGACGGGCCTCTGGCAGAGGCAGTCGAGCGGCAGTTCGGGTCGACAGAAGCCTTTCTCGGCCAGTTCGCTGCGGCCACGAAGGCCGTAGAAGCCAGCGGCTGGGGCGTTGTGGCCTACGAGGTGATGGGCGACCGCGTGCTGGTGCTGCAGGCCGAGAAGCATCAGGACTTGACGGTCTGGGGCGTGGTTCCCCTGCTGGTCTGCGACGCCTGGGAGCACGCCTACTACCTGGACTATCAGAACCGGCGCGGGGAGTACGTGGACGGCTTCCTGGGGATGGCCAACTGGCAGTTCGCCGGGCACAGGTATGCCATGGCGCGCAGCGAGGGCTGAGCCGGTCAGGCGAGGGGGGGCGCGCGTCCAGTCAGGCGGCGCCGGAGACGGCTGACCACGTCGGCTATCTGGCCGTCCTCCTCGATCAGGCCGTCTACCTTGTCCACGGCGTGGCGGACGGTGCTGTGGCTGCTGCGCCCGAACGCGCACCCGATCTCGGCCAGCGATGCGCCGGTCAGCTTGCGGGCCAGGTACATGGCGACCTGACGGGCCAGCAGGACGGTACGGGAGCGGGATTCTCCGCGCAGGGCCTCCGCCTCGACGTCGAACACGTCGAGGACGGCCTCCTCGACCCGGCCGATGGTAACCGGCTCGGCACAGGCGGGCCGCATGGCGGCGAGGGCATCGCCGGCCTGGGCCGCGCTCAACTGTCCCAACCCGTGCACGCCGCCGTAGAGCGACAGGCAGCAGATGGCCGCCTCCAGCACGCCCGGGTTGTCTCCTCGTCGGGCCGCCAGAAGCTCGAGGACTTCCTCGGTCGCCGGCATCCCGTGCCGCCGGGCCAGCTCGCGAGCCACTTCCACCATCTCCCGCTCGTCCGGCGCGCGCAGCACGCCGGGGAAGGCTCTGCGCAGCATCGCCTGGAAGGCGGGCGTCACGTCACGCATCTGCTCGGGGTGCGGCCGCCCGGCCAGCACGACACGCCCCCCCTTGGCCAGGATGTGCTTCACTGTGTGCAGAAGCTCGCTCTGCCCTCCGGCCTTGCCGCAGACGAACTGCACGTCGTCCAGCATCAGCATCCGGCGGGCCCGA
The DNA here is from genome assembly GCA_964346565.1 of uncultured candidatus Brocadiaceae bacterium. Taxonomy (GTDB): domain Bacteria; phylum Planctomycetota; class Brocadiia; order SM23-32; family SM23-32; genus JAWOCH01. The sequence continues at coordinate 2,397 of CAYFVS010000193.1, forward strand.
TAGCGTCGGCGGAACCTGGAGGTGCTCTTCCGCTGGATGGCGTGGTAGTACTCGTTGCACCATTGCTCGGCAGACATGAACTCAGGCTCCAGGCCGGTCTCCGGCCCCGCTGCCACTGCGTAGATCGCCCGCAACAGCGCCGTCTTGCCCACGCCGTAGTCGCCGCAGACGTAGAGAAAGCGAAAGCGGGGGTTCTCTTGTCCGCCCAGTTCCCGGGCGGCCGCCACAGGCAGGCGGTTCGCGGCGGTAACCACCAGGTTGTCGAAACCCCAGTCCTTCGGGATGCCAGAACGTGACGCTCCACGCTCCAGCCGCATGGGGGGCGCCTCCTGCCTTTCGGCCTCCCGCCGCTCCTCCTCTCGGCGGACAGCCATCCTGCGGAACAGGCGGGGCGCCACCTGGAAGCTCACCTCGGGTCGTTCCCCCAGCATCTCGTGCACCGCGTCCTGAACCGCTGCCGCGTAGCGCTGGCTGAGGTACTGCTGGATGATGAGGTTTGGCACGCCGACCACCAGGCGATCGTCCTGGAAGCTTACCAACTCTGTCTGGTGGAACCACAGGCTGTAGCGGCGATGGCCCAGCCGCTGCTGGATGATCTGCTGTATTGCGGACCAGAACTGGCCGACGCCCTCGAACCCGCCGGCCTCGTCAAGCCGGCGCAGGAGGGCCTCCATTTCTCCGCTGCCTCTGCCATCGTCCGGCCCGGACGAGATGTGTTCCGGCTCGGCAGACACACACTCTCCCCGCTGCGACCCGGTGGGGTCGCCGAAAAAACCGTTGATCCGGCCGCGCTATTTGTGGGTGGATTCAGACGCCCCGGGTATGACTTCGGTCGGGGCGGAAAGGAAGGGACGCGCCGGGCTCTCCACTGCGCGCGTCCCGAACGGCAAGCACAACAGGGGAAGATGCTCGCTCTGCCCACCCATTACCGGCATTCCCTCTGCCTTCTTCACCGATGCGCACCCAAGCACCGGTGCTCAATGTAGCCTCGACGTGCCACCCACGCAAACCGGGCGGCCTCCGGTCCCCGCTCGCTCGCGCACCTCCAGTGCGCTAAAGGCTGGCCGCGAAACGGATTCGAGAAACCGAGCCAATCGGCGCGGAAAAGCTTCCAGCGGCACCGGCGGTCCCAGAGCCAACCCGCCGCAGGCAGGCTGGTATCAGCGGTTTGTTAGCGTTGAGCGTTGCCGCCAAACGACTTACGGAATCGCCGCTGCCCCCGGACCAGGGGCGCGGGGCAGCGCCGGGCGGAAAACGCCTGTGAGGGCCTTCCAGGGCCTTCTCAGGGGCCAAGCCGCGCGTGGCACGTTCGGCCTGCGTCGTGCTACCGTTTTCGGCGTTGTCTCAGTCCAAGCCGGGGGGCGCTCGCCAATCCGCAGCCTCTTGGCCCCACCCTTACTCCGCTGCTGCCTTGCGGCCGACCGCGACAAGGCGCCCCGCATCGAGCCCGTATTCGCCACCCCTCAGGCTGCCATAGAGCTCCACCGGCCCGAAGCCCACTCTCTCCATCCGGTCCCTCAACTCCTGGCCCGAGTAGACCGTGAGGTGGAACTTGAAGCTCCTGACCCGGTCCCCGCGGATCAGAAGCCACTCGTTCCGGATGCGCGTCCAATCGTCGAACACCTCGTGGCGTTGCACGAGCCGGGCCCCGTCGGCCAGTTCCTCGGATGTAGTGGGCTGGAAGATGCGGGCGAGGCGCTCCTTGCCCATGACTTCAACGAGGAACTTGCCGCCCGGCCGCAGGCTCTCCAGCACGTTGCGCAGGACGCGCGTGTCCTCCCGTTTGTCCTGGAAGTAGCCGAAGGAGCCAGACATGCTCAGCGCGAGGTCGAAGGCATCCGTCCGGACGAAGTCGCGCATGTCGCTGCTGACCCATTCGACCTCGACCCCCGCCTCAGCGGCCCTCTGCCTGGCCTTACCCAGCAGGAACTCGCTCCTGTCCACCCCGGTCACCGAGAACCCCCGCTGCGCCAGGGGGACCGAGTGCCTGCCCGGGCCACAGCAGAGGTCCAGCACTGCGTCGCCGGCAGGCTCCGTCAAGGCCAGCACATGCCCGACTTCCTCGGCGCCTTCACTGAGCCGCTCCTCGGGGAACATGAACGGATAGAGGTCCCGCCAGAACGAATCGTCGTCGAACCACTCTCGCCTCCGCGCTCCCATCACTCGCTTGCCCCCCCGTGTCCCCGACTGCGCTTCGCAGGGACATCATACTTAGCTTGAACGGCCAGTTTAGCGGGTATGCCCCCCAACACAAACGGAGGCGTGCTGCCTGGCTCTGGTCACGAGGCGTGTGCAAGAGAGAAAACGCCCGCCGGGCCGGCAGGCCAGGCGGGCGCTGTCAGGATCACCACTTACCAGTTGACGGTCAGCTCCGGCGGGTTGCTGCTTATGCGTGAGGCAAGTTGCTGCCAGTCGTTGTGGTCCTGCGTCACGCAGAAGGTCACCTCCCCGTCCCCGGAAGCCT
>CAYFVS010000194.1:0-2952 GCA_964346565.1 uncultured candidatus Brocadiaceae bacterium
CCTATGGTTCGGTGGGGGAGTGGCTGTTCCGCTGCCTGGCCGGCATCGCGCCCGACGAAGACGCACCCGGTTTCGAGCGCATAGTTGTCTGGCCGCACCCCGGCAGCCCGGGTAGCGAGCTGACCTCCCTGCGGGCCAACTACGACTCCATTTGCGGGCCGATCGAGACGGCGTGGGAGGTGTCCTCCGAGGGGCTGGAGCTAGCCGTGCGCGTGCCCGCCAACGCGTCGGCGACGGTCTATGTCCCGGCAGAGGCCCCCGAGCAGGTCACCGAGGGCGGCCTGCCGCTCGCCGAGGCGGAGGGCGTCGAGCTGGTGGGCATCGAGCCGGGACGGGTCGTCTGCGCCGTGGGGGCGGGGCTCTACCGGTTCGCGGTCGGCGCCTGAGCCGCAGGACGGGTTGCCTGCTCCTCCGCTGCGTGCTATAAACCAGTCAGCCAATTTGCCATTCTGGGGTGGCCCGGATGAACTGGAAGAAGCACATCGTCATCATCGTCGCCGTCTTCCTGCTGGTGGCCGTGCTCATGCGGCCGGGGGGCTGCGCGCCGGGCCGCGGCGAGGGCCGCCCGCCCGACGCCACCGTAGTTACCATCAAGGCCCCCGACGTGGCTGCCGACACCGCGATGCACGCCGAGCGCACGTTCACCATCCGCGCCGAGGTGGCCGACACGGCCCAGCAACGGAGCAAGGGCCTGTCCGGCCGCCGCGGCCTGGAGCCGGGCTACGGCATGATATACACGTACGAGGAGCCCTCCCGGCCGAAGCTCAGCGAGAAGGGCACGGATTTCCCTCTCTCCGTCGCCTTCCTGAAAGCGGACGGCACCATCGCCGGTATCCGCCGGACCGCGCCGAACGATCCGACCGTCTTCCAGCCCGAGGAACCCGTCTCCTACGTGCTGGAGGTCAGGGAGGGATGGTTCGAGGACCGGGGCCTGGGGCCGGGCCACCGGCTGATCATGCCTGAGGAGATGGCTGTAGCTGCGCCGTCCGCCCCGGCGGAGACCCCCATGCAGACCGCAGTGCCCGCCGAGACGCCCATGCGTTGAGCGCCCTCACTCCTCCTCCAGGTCGGGCACGCCGCCCACGGTGCCCCATAGCGGCTCGGCCCGTCGTGACGGGACCTCGCCGCGCAGGGCGAAATCGTCCGTCTCGCGCATCCAGCGCACCAGCCTGCGTCGCAGCTCCCGGCGCACGTCCTGCCACTCCGGCCGCCCGGCCAGGTTGACGAACTCCTGGGGATCATGCCGCACGTGGTAGAGCTCCTCCTCCGGACGCGGCTCGCGGGGCTCGGGCAGGCCGAAGGCGCCCGTCGGCCGGCCTTCCTGCGGCACTTCCCACGGCAGCCACTGGCGGCACTTCACGCGAGGGTCCAGCCGCAGGATGTAGTGGAACTCCGGCGTGCGCACCGCCCGTTGAGGGTCGTATCGATCCACGAAGTCGCCGGCCCGGCCGAACACGCGCGGCTCGCCGTGGAAGTTACGCTCGACGAATATCCGCTCGTGCGGCCTGTAGTCGCTCCCTTCCAGCAGCGGCCAGAACGAACGGCCCTGAAGCGCATCGGACGCCGCCGCCCCGGCGGCCTCCAGCAGCGTCGGCGGCAGGTCCATGTTCTGTAACAGGTGGTCCACGGCCGTCCCTGCCAGTCGCCCGTCCGGCAGACGCATGAGCAGGGCGATCTCCACTCCCCGGTCGTAGAGCGTGCCCTTGCTGCGCGGGGCACTGATGCCGTGGTCGGTGGTGAAGACCGCGATGGTGTCCTGGGCGTAGTCGAGCCGGTCAAGACCTTCCAGCAGCCGCCCGAACTGGTTGTCCACGTAGCGTATCGCCGCCTGGAAGCGGCCCAGCCTCTCCCGCGCCTGCGGCGTCTCGGGCACGTGGGGCGGCAGGTAAACTCGCTCCGGCGGCACGGGGCCGCCGTAGAGCTGCTCCGCCTTGCTCCACGTGCTGGCGTGGGGCTGCTGGCTGCCGATGTTCAGGTAGAAGGGCCGCCCACGGTCGCGCTCCTGCAGGTAGGTCAGGGCCTCGTCCACGGCGCGGTGGGCGTCGGCGGTCTCCCACTCGACCTGGAGGTCCACCTCGTAACGGTTCCGCCCCGGGCCGCGCTCGTGCTCCATGCCGCTGTGGACGGTCTCGTAGCCCGCCTCGTTCAGGTAGTCCACGATAGTGGGCACGTCGTCGGCGAGCGGCCAGCCCATGTGGGCCAGCCCCACGCCGCCGCTGACGTGGGCGTAGAGGCCGGTCATGGCGCAGACGCGTGACGGCGTGCAGCAGGGGGAGTTGCAGAAGGCCCTGTCGAAGCGGACGGCGGACTCGGCGAACGCGTCCAGGTTCGACGCCTCGATGGGCGCCCCGTAGCAGGGCAGGTGCCTGCCCAGGTCGTGGACGACGAAGTAGAGGATGTTGGGTCGGTCTGCCACGGCGGCCTATTCCTCTGCCCCTGGCTCGCGGCGGACCTGCTTGACCTCCCTGTCCTCGGACGGACCCTCGGTGGCCTCCATGCTCAGGCCTGCCATGTGGTGCGTCCGGACGGCGATGGCGATGCAGGCCACCAGTCCCCCGAACAGGATGGTCGCCCCCACGGCCGCCATGGCGGCCGGAGCGACCAGCGCGCCCCATGCCTCTCCCGACGTGGCGCGCAGGTAGACCAGGAAACCGGCGAACAGCGCCGCCCCGCACCCCACCGCGCCGAGGGCCACGTAGTGCCGCGCCAACAGCAGCGCCACGACCAGTATGACGAGGAACCACCCCCACCCAGCGAACGTCACGGCGTGCCTGAGGATCTGGTCGTAGCCCTCGTAGGTCTCGGTGATGTTCCTCAGGAACTGGCTGGCGAGCAGGAAGATCAGGACGGCCGGCGTGATGACCTTGATGAAGGCGTCGAACCAGTTGTGCACCTTGATCTCGCTGTGGGCGTTGATGTAGTCCTTCAGCTCGTCGATGTGGAAGAAGTAGC
>CAYFVS010000195.1:0-3625 GCA_964346565.1 uncultured candidatus Brocadiaceae bacterium
GTAGCTGGACAGCACCCCGAACTGCGCGAAGACAAGCGCCATGTAGCCGACCGGCACTGCCAGCACGATCACAATCGCCGCCATGATGAGCACCCCGGGATGCACCAGCCCCGGGAAAAGGTCCAGCACCCACAGCAGCGGCCCCAGCAGGCCGGTGCCGGACTCCTTCTGCTCGCCCTCCTCCTCCTCGACCAGGGCCCGGCCGCAGATCGGGCAGAAGTGGTCCTCCTGGGGGCAGAGCACGTCGCACCTGGGACAGCGCTTGGGACTCACTGACGGCTGCCTCCATTGCTGGAACACACCGGATGGTAGCGCAGCGGCAGTCGGGCGCGCAACTGCGGGCGGCTGCTTTGACAATCCGCCGGCCCCGCGCTATCGTTAACACCACTGCGAGAAAGCCCTTCCACCCGGCGAGAAGCCCATGAGCGCCAGGAACCAGACGCCCATGATGAAGCAGTACCTGGCGTTCAAGCAGCAGCACGAGGACGCCATACTGCTTTTCCGGATGGGCGACTTCTATGAGATGTTCTTCGACGACGCCAAGGTCTGCGCGCGCGAGCTGGGGCTGGCCCTGACCAGCCGGGAGAAGGGCGAGGATGCCGTCCCCATGGCGGGCTTTCCCCACCACGCCGCCGACAACTACATCAAGCGGCTCATCCGCGGCGGCCATCGGGTGGCCATCTGCGAGCAGGTGCAGGACCCCGCCGAGGCCAGCGGGCTGGTCGAGCGCGACGTGACGAGGGTGGTCACCCCCGGCACGCTGACCGAGGAACACATCCTCGACAGCCGCACCAACAACTTCCTGGCCGCCGTCTCCCGCGGCGATGCACGGGTGGGCCTTGCCTGGGTGGACCTGTCCACCGGACGGTTCGAAGTGGAGGAGATGGCCCCGGAGGCCCTGGCGGACGGGCTGGAGCGCGTCCGGCCCGCCGAGTGCCTGCTGCCCGAGCCCGGCGCCGAGGAGGACCGGGAGGCCCATCCCGCGCTGGCCCACCTGGACGAGGGCTGCATGGTGACCCGCCGCCCGCCGTGGGAGTTCGCCAGGGATGAGGGGCGCCGGCTGCTGAACCGGCACTTCGGCACCCGGACGCTGAGCGGGTTCGGCCTGGACGGCATGGGGCCGGCCATAGGTGCGGCAGGGGCGCTGATGGCCTACCTGCAGGAGACTCAGAGGACGGCCCTCGGCCACATCCGCCGCATCGAGCCCTTCGTGGGCGAGCGGTTCCTGGTGTTGGACAGCACGACGTGCCGCAGCCTGGAGCTGGTGGAGCCCCTGCGGGGCAGCGGCCGGGAGGGAACGCTGCTGGGCGTGCTGGACCTGACCGCAACCCCGATGGGCGCCCGCCTGCTGCGCCGCTGGACGCTGACGCCTCTGCGGCGGCGGGAGGAGGTCGAGGCCCGCCTGGACACCGTCGAGGAGCTGTTCACACAGCGACAACTGCGCCGCCTGCTGGCCGGGGAGCTGCGGAACGTTTACGACGTCGAGCGCCTCACCACGAAGGTCCACTGCGGCCGGGCGAACGCCCGCGACTTGCGGGGCTTGCACCAGTCGCTGTCCCGCCTGCCGGCGCTGCGCGACTTGCTGGAGGGCAGCGAATCGGCCCTGCTGGCGGAGCTGCGGGAGCGGCTCGACCCCGTGCCCGAGGTGGTCGGGCTCATCGCCAGTGCCGTCACCGCCGACCCCCCCGCCGCCTTGACCGAGGGAGGCATCATCCAGGACGGGTTCAGCCCGGAGCTGGACGAGTTGCGCCAGACCGCGCGGGAGGGCAAGGACTGGATAGCCTCCTTCGAGGCGCATGAGATCAAGCGAACGGGCATCACCTCCCTGAAGGTCGGGTTCAACAAGGTGTTCGGCTACTATATCGAGGTCACCAACACCCACAAGGACAAGGTGCCGGACGGCTACACGCGGAAGCAGACGCTGAAGAACGCCGAGCGGTACGTCACCCCGGAGCTGAAAGAGCGGGAGTCGGAGGTGCTGAGCGCCTCCGAACGGGCCAGGGAGCTGGAGTACGAGCTGTTCCAGCAGGTGCGCGAGGAGGTCAGCTCCTACACCGACCGGCTGCAGGCCAGCGCCCAGGCCGTGGCGGAGCTGGACACACTGGGCAGCCTGGCGCGGGTAGCCGCCGAGGCCGGCTACGTCCGCCCGGAGATAACTGACGACCGCGCCCTGCGGGTGGCGGAGGGACGCCATCCCGTGCTGGAACAGACGCTGGCCGAGCAGTTCGTGCCGAACGACGTGGAGATGGACGGGGACTCCGTTCGGCTGCTGGTGGTGACCGGGCCGAACATGTCGGGCAAGAGCGTCTACATCCGCCAGACGGCGCTCATCGTGCTCATGGCGCAGATGGGCTCCTTCGTCCCGGCCAGGGAGGCCACCATCGGCCTGTGCGACCGGGTGTTCACCCGGGTGGGGGCCAGCGACGAGCAACGCCGGGGACGCAGCACCTTCATGGTGGAGATGATCGAGGCGGCAAACATCCTCAACAACGCCACCGAGCGCAGCCTGATCATCCTCGACGAGGTAGGCCGGGGCACCAGCACATTCGACGGGGTGAGCATCGCCTGGGCCACTGCCGAGCACATCCACGACCGGGTCCGGGCGCGGACGCTGTTCGCCACCCACTACCACGAGCTGGCCCAGCTCACCAACACCCTGGACGGTGTGCGGAACCTGAACGTGGCGGTGCGGGAGTGGGAGGGGGAGGTGGTCTTCCTGCACCGGGTGGTGCCCGGCTCCACGGACCGCAGCTACGGCATCCACGTGGCCAAGCTGGCCGGAGTGCCCCGGCCGGTGCTGGAGCGAGCGCGGCAGATATTACGTCTGCTGGAGGAGAACGCCATCGGACCGGACGACGAGCCGCGCTTCGTCCCGCGACGGGCGGGCGCCCGCCGGGCCGGGCCGCAGCCGCGCCAGCTATCCCTGTTCAAACCCCTGGAGAGCCAGGTCCGGCAGAAACTGCTCGACCTGGACACCAGCCGCATGACGCCGCTGGAGGCCCTGAACGCGCTGAACGAAATCGTCGAGCAGCTCCAGGGCGGCAAGGAGTGACCCTCAGAGCTCGACGATTCGGCCCGTCTCGATGGACTCCCTTTCGGCCTCGACCACCCGCACCGACCGGGCGCTGGATTGGGGCATGACCACGGCGGGCAGCTCGTTGTTCTCGATGCACTCGATGAAGTAGGAGATCTCCTCCTCGTAGCCGTCCCGGTGGGCGAGTTCGGGATGGCGCGCGCCTTGCTCGGTGTACTCCAGCAGGCCGTGTCCCTCCCGCGTGCTGAAGGCAAGGGCGCCCCGCTCGAAGACGGCCGTGAAGCGGCCCTCGAACCCGAACCCGGCCGGCATGGCCAGGTTGCCCCCGGCGCTGACCGCCATGTGGTCGTCGTAGAGGTATTCGGTGCTCACCACGTCCCACCCCCCGCTGGGGCCCCTGGCGCCCGTGGAAGCCACGGCGCGCGGTTCGCCCAGCAGGTAGCAGACGTAGTCGGTGTCGTGCACGTGCAGGTCCAGCATGCCTCCGCCACTCCGCTCGCAGTCCAGCAGCCACCCCTCCCAGGACCACTGCGGCGGCGCCGTGCCCCGCCAGAGGGAAAGCTGCATCAGCCGGCCGAGACGGCCGGACTC
>CAYFVS010000196.1:0-2591 GCA_964346565.1 uncultured candidatus Brocadiaceae bacterium
CCGCCCAGTGCAGTGGCGTCTCGCCGCATCCGGCGCCGCGGGCACGTGCCGCTTCGGGATCGCTTTGGAGCAGTTCGCACAGCGACTCGGCGCGGCCCAGCCCGACCGCCGCGAACGCGCCCGCCGGGGCTCCGTGGCGCAAGAGCAGTTGCGCCACGTCGTCGTGCTTACTCATCAAGGCGTAGTAGAGCGGCGTCTCGCCAACCTTGTCTTCCGCGTCCAGTTCAGCTCCGTTGAGAACCAGCGCTTCGGCCACGCGGAGGTACCCTCGTTCGGCGGCCAGATGCAGCGCCGTCCGCCCCAGGTGGTCTCTGGCATTGGGGTCCTCCCCAAGCGAAAGCCTCTCCAGTAGCAGTGGCGCGTGGTCGCGCGCAGCTGCCTCGTGAAGGTATGGAAGCTCTGCTGTGCCCAGTGTTAGATCCGTAGCCGGCTCCTTAGGTGCCGGGCCCAAGGCCACCGCCATGAATACGCAAAGCCACCATACCACCTCAGCAATCACCATGGACTGCATGGCTTACATCCTCCTCCGAGTTGTGTCCACGGATCACGCCGCCCTCACCCCCGCCGGCCTCACCGGCCTGCCATGCCACAGTCAGAAAGCATGTCCGGACAGCGGACTCACTGTACTCGACCAGTAACTGGACGTACATCGCAGCAAGGTACCAGAACGTGTCTGCGCGTGCAGCTGCATACGCCCGGGAATGCATAACAGGGTTGTCTGCATCTACCTCGTCGTGCTCCCACGCCGTCATGCAGTGGTGGCTGCGCCTATCTTGTGCGTTGTGCAGCGCATGGCCAAGCGCGGTTATGCCTTCCCGACCCCGGCTGCGTTGGTGCGGGCAACTGCGCAAGCAGTCGAGAAATCTCCCGGCTGCTTTCGTAAGCTGATCCATGAAGTACTCCTCCGCATTATGCTGGCAGTTGCGCCCGGCCCCCGGCGTCGTCCCCAGAGCAATCCAGTGAGCGCCTGGGTTGTCACAACACATGTGGCCAGGAGTGTAATCTGTAGCTCGGTTCGCTGAGACAAGCGCGCTCGTTGTTCCGCCACTCATGCCGATGGCCTTAGCCCCAGACCGTGTTAGATCACCGTGGCCCCACAACGTCCAGAGCCCCTTCGGATCAGCTGCCGCCGTCGGCTGCCCGGCCACATAGCAGTACAGGTTGAACCAATCGGCGTAGCCCTCAGGGTCGCGGGTGATGAAGCGGCCCAGAGTAACCGAGTATTGGCGGTTGCGGTAGCACACGAGGTCGGATTCGAGGTCGCGCCTTCTGGCGGTGAACGCGTACGGGTTGTCCACATCCGACAGGCCATCCGAATCGTCCGAGCCGTCGGCATCGAGGACCGTGGCAGCGCCATAGGCGTCGTAGCGGTAGCGTTCGACCACCGATTCGCTCCCGTCGCTCAGGGCGTATACCAAGTGCAACGTGTTGCTATTATAACATGGTTTCTGGTCAGTGTGGGCCGGAAGTCGCGCGGCGTGGCCAACGGCAGTTGAGGTGCGCCGGGTAGAGCGGTCGGTGGAGTCAAGGCAGCCGCTGCGCGTCAGAGAGCCCGAAACGCACGTCCACGGCCATGATGCCTCCGCCCTCGGGATAGATCAGCAGGGGGTTCAGGTCGCATTCGGCGATGGCGGGATGGTCGAGTGCGAGCTGGCTGACGCGGGTGATGCATTCGGCCAGGGCGTCCAGGTCGCGCTCGGGCTCGCCGCGGAACTCGTGCAGGACGGCGCCGGCGCGGATCTCCTCTATCATCTCGCGCGCCTCACGCATCGAGACCGGCGCGACGCGGAAGACCACGTCCTCGAGCACTTCCACGTAGATGCCCCCCAGGCCGAACATGATGAGCGGGCCGAACTGGGGGTCCCGGTTCACCCCGATGATCACCTCCCGTCCTGGCGGCGCCATCTGCTGCACCAGCACGCCCTCCAGCTCGGCGTCCGGGTCGTAATCCTCAGCGCAGGCCATGATGCGCCCAAATACCTGGCGCAGGGCCTGCTCGTCCTCGATGCCCAGCTCGACCCCGCCGGCGTCCGACTTGTGCAGGATGTCCTCGGAGGAGATCTTCAGCGCCACGGGATAGCCGATCTGGTCAGCTGCGCGGGCGGCTTCGTCCTCCGAGGCCGCGAAGATGCTCTCCGGCAGCGGGATGCCGCAGGCATCGGCGATGCGCCGCGCCTGCCGCTCGCCCAGCGTCTGCCTGCCCGCCTCCTGTGCTGCACCGATGGTCGCGCGTATGGCGTCCTCGTCGAACTCATAGGTCGCCGGCTCGGCGAGCCGGGTCTGGAGCCATTCGCTGTGGTCGAGCATCGCCTCCAGGGCGCCCACGGCACGGTCGGGGTGCTCGAAGTTGGGCACGGAGCGGCGATCCAGGATGTCCCACGCCTCCTGCACCGACGCGCTGCCCATGAACGAGGTCAGGAAGGGCTTCTCGGTGCCGGTGGCCACGTCGGCCACGGCGGTGGCCGTCTGGTCCACCTGGGTGGAGGTCTGGGGGGTGAGGATGGTGAGCACGGCGTGGACGTTCGGGTCTTCCGAGACGGCCGCCAGGGCCAGGCGGTACCGCTCCGCCGCCGCGTCGCCCAGCACGTCCA
>CAYFVS010000197.1:0-2233 GCA_964346565.1 uncultured candidatus Brocadiaceae bacterium
GGACGGACCGCATCTGCAAGTACAATCAGCTTCTGCGCATAGAGGAGGAGCTGGCCGAAGCGGCCCGCTACGGGGCTGAGCTGCTTCCCTGCTGGTGAGGCTGCCGGCTGGCGAACTACGGATGGAACGACTGACCGCCTATTGCGGCCTGGACTGCGCCGAATGGGATGCTTTCCAGGCGACGCAGGCAGACGACGACGAGCTGCGCGCGCAGGTCGCCGCGCAGTGGTCCGAGGAGAGCGGCCACGCCTTCTCGGCCGAGGACATCAACTGCGACGGCTGCACAGTCGGCAAGCGGGAGGTGCCTTTCCTCCACAAGTGCGCCATCCGCAACTGCGGCCGGGAACGGGGCGTGGCGAACTGTGCGCACTGTGCGGAGTTCGCCTGTGAGCGCCTGGAGCAGGTATTCGATAACTCGCCGGACGCGCGCGCCAACCTGGAGGGCATCCGGAAGGCTATCGGGTAGGGGGGCGGCGCTACTTGCGGCTGCGCTCGAGCACGTCGGTCAGGTCCTCGATGACCTTCTCGCGCTCGCCGTCGCCGAAGCCCAGTATGTCCTGCAGAGCCTCGCCGATGTGGGGGATGTACGCCTCGATGTACTCGCGCTTGCGCTCCTCCTCGGCCTTGCGGCGGCGACGGCGCAGGAACCGGCGCAGGTCCCGGGCGCACTCCTGCAGGGCGAGCACGATCTCCTTCTCGATCTCCGGGTAGGAGGCCACCGCCTCTTTGCTTTCGCTGGTGAACGGCACCCAGGGGCTGGCTACGTGCACCAGCACCAGCAGGGGGCCGGTGGGCAGGCTGCCGTTGGACTGCTCCACGCCGTATTGCCGCCAGTTGGCGTTCACAGTGCCCTTGGTCATAACGCAGCCGCCGCTGCTGTAGAGCAGGGGCACGCGGTTGGCGAAGCGCAGCAGCTTAGCCGAGGTGTCCGTCTTGATCTCCCCGCCGTAGGCCACGCCCGCCTCCACCAGGAAGGGGATGCCCCGATAGACGGCCGGCTTGCGGGTGACGGTGGTGTAGAAAGCCGCCTCGTGCTCCTTGCGCAGGCCGGCTTCTATCAGGTTCTCTCCGATGGGCACGACGCAATCCATCGGCGGGTTCATCAGCTTCACCTCGCGCAGCGCCTTCAACAGGACCTCCGCCTCGCTCTGCGCCACGCGCTTGGGGCGGGCGTTCTCGTAGATGCCGGCCTTCTCGCAGACCTCCAGCGCCGCCCGCTGGCTGACCCGGCAGAACTCCTCTCTGAGGAAGGACTTCAGCTTCCGGCAGCGGGTCTCGTGGAGCATCTTGATCAGCACGCCCAGCTCGATGCCGTAGGGGTGGGGCTTGATCTGGTCCGGCTCGGGGGGCAGCTCCTCGCAGGCCCGCTCGAAGGTGCGCTCCTGCCCATCGGGGGCCAGGTACTCGATCTGCACGTGGGGGTTGGCCGTCGCCGTCTGCTCCAGGTACTCGTCCACGCTCCACTTGCCCCGCTGGAAAGTGCCCTCCAGCTCGATCTGCACCTCCGTGCCTTGTTCGACGTTCCACTCGACCTCGGTCTCTTTGACGATCTTCGGTTCGTTGTCCTTGGTGTTGACGATCACCTGGTAGAAGTGCGCCGGTTCGCCCGGGGCGGTGCGGCTGGTGATGGCCACCGGCTTGCCCGTGGTCAGGTGGCCGTACATGCCGGCGGCGCTGATGCCGATGCCCTGCTGGCCGCGGCTCATCTTCAGCCGGTGGAACTTGCTGCCGTAGAGCAGCTTGCCGAAGATGCGCGGTATCTGGCCCTTGACGATGCCGGGGCCGTTGTCCCGCACGCGGACCCGGAAGCGGTCCTCGGCGTCGGCTTCCTCCATCTCCACGCGGGTGTCGGGCAGGATGCCCCCTTCCTCGCAGGCGTCCAGGGAGTTGTCCACCGCCTCTTTGACCGTGGTCAGCAGGGCGCGCTTCGGATTGTCGAAGCCCAGCAGGTGGCGGTTCTTGGTGAAGAACTCGCTTATGCTGATCTCGCGCTGCTGGAGCGCCAGGTCATCGGCGGTGAGTCGGCGCCGCGTTTTGCCGTTTGCTTTTTTCGCCATCTTTCGCGCGTGCAGAAGGTCGGCCGCCCGGGGCCCGTGGCGCTTCGGCGGGGACGTGCCGGCGCGCCTGCGGGGCGGCCGTTAGTCGACGGAAGTCTTAGCTGAAAAAGAACTTGGGTCGGAGACCGGCCACCATCCTGGACCTGTGCCATCGGTGCCCGTTCCAGCCCCATGGC
>CAYFVS010000198.1:0-5319 GCA_964346565.1 uncultured candidatus Brocadiaceae bacterium
AGCGGACGGCCCGGGCACTCCGCTGCCCGCCGTGCCGGCGGGGGTCCTGCTCAGTGGTCCTGTGTTCACCCGTGCACGACACGTGATCCCTCCGCATATCAGGTCAGGGCCCGCTACCAACGGCCCGGCGAAAACACCGGCGCGCGGCGACGCCGTTGCGCAATGTCAACTCTGTGATGGAATGCCTGGGGTCCCCTATCAGAAACCGTCATTGTACACGCGCTCTGCGCGGCCCGGCAAGCGAAACTGACCAGTCAGTTCCGTTTTCCCCCGGAATCCGTTGAACGGCCACAACGTGCCCCGTATCATGAGCCTGTGAACGACGGCCTGTCACGGGCCGCCGGGAGCCTGCGGTCAGCCATGTTCTCTATTGCGAGAGGGCGAGAATGAAGGCGAGGAACGTGACGATTGTGCTGGTTGTGTGCCTGGCCCTGACGGCCTTGCCGGTTGGGGCCGCCGAGGAAGCCGCGCAGGAGGGCGGCGCCGAGCAGGCGGCCGAAGCCCCGGCCGAGACCCCCATGCAAACCGCCGCCGTGACGGGCCTGGAGACCCCTGTGCAGAGGATGAGCTACGCGGTGGGTTTCCAGTGGGCGGGTTTCTTCAGGCGCCGCTCGAGTAACTACGACGTGGACGCGTTCATCGCCGGTATTCGGGATTCCCTGACCAACGCGCGGCCAAAGCTCGACCCGGCCATCATGGAGAAGATGATGGACGAGTTCTTCGGCGGCGGAAGAGGCCGGAGACGCAGAAGGGGACGGCCCGATCCGGAGGCCAACCTGCGCGAGGCGAAGGAGTTCCTGGCCGACAACAAGGCGAAGGAAGGCGTCCAGACGCTGCCCAGCGGCGTTCAGTACCAGGTCCTCGAGCCGGGAGAGGGCCCCTCTCCCGAGGCGGACGACACGGTCACCGTTCACTACCGCGGAATGCACCTGAGCGGCGAGGAGTTCGACAGCTCCTACAGCCGCGGTGAGGCCAGAGACCTCGACCTGGAGAGCACTATCCCCGGCTGGCGCGACGCGCTCACCCACATGAAGAAGGGGTCGAAGTGGAGAGTGTGGCTCCCGCCCGAGCTGGCCTACGGCGAGCGTGGCGTCGAACGCGTTATAGCGCCCAATGAACTGCTGGTCTTCGAGATTACACTGCTGGATTTCAAGGACTGACGGACCAGCCGGAGGCCCGGGCCGTGCCCGTAAGACGCGCGCCGCCTGACAGCCCGGACTACCGCCTGACGTGGTGCAACCCGCTGCCGCTGCCCTTCATCGGCGGCGCAGGTCCCGAGGCGCCGCCCGCGGGCAGGAGCGCAGGCAGCCTGGCCGACCCCATGGTGCTGCGCCACGAGGGCAGGTACTACCTGTACGCCACGGGCGGACAGGCGTGGGTCTCGGAGGATCTGCTGCACTGGACGTACCACCCTGTGACTGTCCCGGGCCGGCGGGGGCTGGTCGGTCCCGCCCTGGTGGCGAAGGGGGGCACCTTCTACCTCACCGACAACGAAGCCATCCTCTACCGAAGCGATTCGCCGCTGGGGCCGTGGGAGTCGCTCGGTCGCATCCGCAACGAGCAGGACGAGGAAGTCCACTTCGTGGACTGGATGTTCTTCCTCGATGATGACGGGCGGCTCTACGCCTACCACAACAGCGATAGGGGCATCGGCTCGGACGGCACCTACGTGACCGAGCTGGACGGGCGACAGGACTATGCCCGCACGGTCGGCCCGACCACGCACTGCTTCGCCTACGAGCCCGAACACGTCTGGGAGCGCCGGGGCGACCACAACGAGGACCCCGCCTCAAGCTGGATCGAAGCCGCCTGGATGACCAAGCGCGATGGGCGCTACTACCTGCAGTACTCGGCGCCGGGCACGGAGTTCTTCACCTACGCGGTGGGGCTCTACACCGCGGACAGCCCCCGGGGTCCGTTCACCTACGATCCGCGCAGCCCCCTGCTGGCCGACGGCGGCGGGCTGGCGCGCGGCCCCGGCCACCACACCGTGTTCGAGGGCCCGGACGGCGAGCTGTGGACGCTCTACCATGTGCTCGTGCGCAACCGGAGCATCTGGGAGCGGCGTCTGGCCATGGACCGCGTGTCCTTCGACTCTGCGGGGCGCATGTGCTTCGAGGGCCCGACGCAGACGCCCCAGTGGGCGCCCGCCTCCGGCCGGCGTGGCGATGCGGGGTTGGTGGCACTCTCGGAGGGCTGCCCCGCCACTGCCGACGCCGAGCAACCGGACCACCCCGCCGGCGCAGCCGTGGACGCATCGGTCAACACCTGGTGGGAGCCCGCCGGGCCGCCTCGCCCGCACTGGCTGCGCGTGGACCTGGGCGCGCGCTGCCGGGTGGAGGCCGTGCGGCTCGTCTTCTACGATGTCGGTCCCTTCCAGTACGTGCTCGAGACATCGGACGACGGCCGATGCTGGGAGCAGGCCGTGGACGAGTTGGACAACACCGTAGGACGCAACAACGCATACCACGTCCTGGACGACGACCACGGCAGGCCGGCCCGCTACCTCCGGGTGACGGTTGTGGGCGCCCCACCGGACGTGCCCACACGCCTGATCGAACTGACGGCCTTCGGGCATAGAGGCAGGCCCGCCGACGACGGCACTCGCTGACCTCGGCCCTCCCCCGAGCAGGACGCATTCCAGGGCGGTGGCCACCCGCGCAGTTCCATCGCGCCCCTCGGCGTCCCACCTGCCCCCCGCCCGCCGACCGGCGCGCGCAGCGGCCGCGACTCGACAGGTGCTCAATCATTGAGCAGCGGAGCCCCGATTGCGCACGGAACCCGGATGTTCACGCCAGCCTCGGCGCCAGGCTGGCAGCGCGCTTCTCATGCCTAAGACTTGGCCTGAGCCGCACTTAGAACAGGACCCCCGCGTTTGGCATCCCGATTGCGTCAGGCGGCTGCGTCGTGCTACTCCCGCGCGAACGCACCAGGTCGCGGGTCCTGTTCCCGATCGCTGTCCGCGAACGAAGGGAGGAAAGAGGATGAGACGGACCAGGGACGGTGGCTGGCTGCCGGTGGTTCTGCTTGGCGGCGTAAGTGTCGCTGGTCTGGGCGCCCAGGGGACGGTCGCGGTCAGCGCGCGGGGTGTGGACACGCTATGGGTGCTGATGGCCGCCTTCCTGGTCTTCTTCATGCAGGCGGGGTTCGGCATGGTGGAGGCCGGGTTCATCCGGGCGAAGAACGCCTGCAACATCCTGACCAAGAACTTCCTGGACTACTGTGTCGCCAGCGTCATGTTCTTCCTGGTCGGCTATGCGCTGATGTTCGGCTCCGGCAACGGCCTGGCCGGCTGGACGGGGTTCGGCATGTCGGGAGCCGAGAATCCGAGCGGGGTGGACCTGTTCGCCTTCTGGCTGTTCCAGGCCGCCTTCTGCGGTGCGGCGGCGACGATAGTGGCCGGCGGCATGGCCGAGCGCATGAGGTTCCCGGCCTACCTGGTGTACACCGCCGTCATCAGCGCCGTGGTGTACCCCATCATCGGCCACTGGGTCTGGAGTGGCCAGGGCTGGCTGGCGAACCTGGGCTTCGGCGACTTCGCCGGTTCGGCGGTGGTCCACGCAACCGGCGGTTGGGTGGCCTTGGTGGGCACGGCCATGCTCGGCCCGCGGATCGGCAAGTTCGGCGCGGACGGGCGCCCCAGGGCGCTGCCCGGCCACTCGATACCACTGGCCGCGCTGGGTGTGTTCCTTCTCTGGTTCGGCTGGTTCGGGTTCAACCCGGGCTCCACGCTGGCAGTGGGCGACGGTTCGGCCATCGGGCGGGTAGCGATGAACACGAACCTGGCCGCCGCCACCGGCGCCATCTCAGCCATGCTCACCGTGTGGGCGCTCTACGGCAAACCCGACCTGTCCATGACCATGAACGGTGCCCTGGCCGGGCTGGTGGCCATCACCGCCCCGTGCGCGTTCGTCAGCGGCGCGGCCGCGCTGGCTATCGGCGCCGTGGGCGGCGTGGTCGTGGTGCTCGGAGTCGCTCTGTTGGACTCCGTCGGCGTGGACGACCCCGTCGGCGCGGTGCCCGTGCACGGAATGAACGGCCTGTGGGGCGCCCTGGCGGTGGGCATCTGGGGTCGGCAGTCCCTGGGCCTGGCGCGCGAAGGACTGCTGCACGGCGGCGGGCTGACCCAGCTCGGCGTGCAGGCCCTGGGCGTCGTGGCGGTCAGTCTCTTCGCCATGGCGAGCATGGGGCTGGTCTTCCACCTGGTCGAGCGGACCGTGGGCCTGAGGGTGACCCGTGAAGAGGAGCTGCGCGGGCTCGACATCGGCGAGCACGGCATGGAGGCATACGCCGGGTTCCAGGTCTTCACCACTCAGTGAGAAACGACGGCCGAGCCATGAAACTGATCATCGCCTACATACAGCCTGAGAAGCTCAACGATGTCAAACAAGCGCTCTTCGAGGCGGAGGTCTGCAAGATGTCGGTCACCAACGCCCTGGGCTGCGGCCAGCAGCAGGGCTACACGGAGGCGTACCGGGGCGTGGTAACCGAGGTGAACCTGCTGAAGAAGGTGCGCCTGGAGATAGCGGTCAACGAGGACTTCGTCGAGCCCACGGTGGAGGCCGTCATCGCAGGCGCGCGCACCGGGGAGATCGGCGACGGGAAGATCTTCATCCTCGAGCTGGCCGAGTGCATCCGCATTCGCACCGGTGAGCGCGGCGGTGAAGCAATCGGGTGACCGAGTGGTCAATCACTGACCAGCAAAGTGCCCCTGCGCACTAACGGCGCATGCCTCGAGGCGGTCTGGTGGACAGCCAGGGAGGCGCCGCTCGCACCTAACGCATTATCCACCAAAGACTTACGGCACGGCGCCTCTGTTTGGCACTGCAATTGCCTTGACTCTTCACGACGGACCTCAAGGAAGGAGGCCGCAATGGCCACGATGGACAGGGAGGCGGTGCTGAAGACGGTCGAGGAGAAGCGAGTCAAATTCATCCGCCTGTGGTTCACCGATGTGCTCGGCTACCTGAAGAGCTTCGCCATCACGGCCGATGAGCTGGAAGGCGCGCTCGACGAGGGCATGGGCTTCGACGGGTCCTCCATAGAAGGGTACGCCCGCATCGAGGAGAGCGACATGATAGCCCGGCCCGACCCGGCGACGTTCGCCATCCTGCCCTGGCGGCCCACCGAGGACGCCGCCGTGGCGCGGATGTTCTGCGACGTGCTGCAGCCGGACGGCAGCCCCTATGACGGCGACCCACGCTACGCCCTGAAGCGGAACCTCCAGAAGGCGGCCGACCTGGGCTACACGTTCTACGTCGGCCCGGAGCTGGAGTTCTTCTACTTCCGGGACAGCGACGGCACCGCCGGACTGGACGC